>NZ_JBFJYW010000094.1:0-11980 GCF_041622395.1 Pontiella sp.
GAGCCCGGCGGAACCGATCGCATAGCCCTTGGTCACCGCCTTGGTCGTGTTGCCGACCGCGTCGAGCGCGTCGGTGGTCTTGCGGACATCGTCTTCGAGCTCCGCCATCTCGGCGATGCCGCCCGCGTTATCGGTAACCGGGCCATAGGCATCGAGTGCAACGACCATGCCCGCAAGCGCCAGCATCGTGGTCACCGCGATCGCAATGCCGAACAGGCCCGCCAGCATGTAGGTTACGACGATCGAGACACAGATCAGGAGGGCCGGCAGCGCGGTCGCCTCCATCGAGACGGCGAGACCCTGGATGACGTTCGTACCGTGCCCGGTGGTCGATGCCAAGGCGATGCTGCGGACCGGCCGATAGTCCGTGCCGGTGTAGTATTCCGTGATCCAGATGATCAGGCCGGTCAGGACCAGCCCGCTGATGCCGCAAAGGAACAGGGCGAAGCCGCCGAAGGTTTCGCCGGCGGCGGTAAACGTCGCATCGAAACCAATCAGCAACCAGGTGACGAAGAACAGCAGGACCGCCGAGATCACCGCGGACGCGATGAAGCCCTTGTAGAGCGCGCCCATGATGCTCTGGCTGGCGCCGAGGCGGACGAAAAACGTGCCGATGATCGAGGCCAGGATGCAGGCCCCGCCGATCGCCAGGGGATACATCATCAACGGCCCGGCATCGTCGGTTCCCATGAAGAAGATCGACGCCAGCACCATGGTCGCGACGATGGTCACGACATAGGTCTCGAACAGATCCGCCGCCATGCCCGCACAGTCGCCGACATTGTCGCCGACATTATCCGCGATCACGGCCGGGTTGCGGGGGTCGTCCTCGGGAATGCCCGCTTCGACCTTGCCGACGAGGTCGGCGCCGACATCGGCCGCCTTGGTGTAGATCCCGCCGCCGACGCGGGCGAACAGGGCCATGGAGCTGGCCCCCAGACTGAAGCCGGTCACGATCGGCAGAATTTGATCGGCCAGCACCTCAATGGTGTTGCCAAAGAAAAGCCGCCCCAGAAACAGCAGGATGGCAAAGCCGAGCATCGATAGGCCGACCACGCTCATCCCCATCACACTGCCGCCCGAAAACGCCACCTTGAGGGCGGGAATCAATCCGCCCTGGGCGGCATGGGTGGTGCGGGTATTGGCGGCGGTGGCCACCTTCATCCCGATAAAGCCCGCCAGGGCGGATGCCATGGCGCCGACCACGAATGCGATGGCCTGGCATTTCAACGAGCCCTGGTTGGCAATGGCCAAAAACGCGGCGACAATCAGCACGAAGGGGATCAGCACCTTGTATTCCCGGGTCAAAAACGCCATGGCCCCGTCGGCGACGAACCCCCCGATTTTGACCAGCTTCGGGTTCTCGACCGGCTGGCTGAAAATCCACTTGGTTTTTATCGCCGCGTAGCCCAAAGCAAGCAGGCTTCCTCCCGCAACGATCAATAAAGTCCAACTAAACGTATTCATTTACTTTCCCTTTTTTTCATGCGTGCGCTCCGGCAGGCCCTGTTTGTTTCAATGTGTCTCTTTCCCAAACCCGTCGTCAGACAGGCCAATGCATTGCATGAATCACATGTGGATTCAAAGACCGCATAAAATAGCGCATTGGCCGCGCATCGTATATCCCCATTTTTGGGGATGTTTTTTGCCGCAAGGTTTTCGGGCGACCCAGGGGGCTTCGATCGGGGTTGCCGCCGTTTTCCATTTGATTTGCTTGCGGGGCCTGCCTACTCTCGGCGGTGTCGCCTGGTACGAACTACAAGACCGGAGGTTTTATGAGTTCCGTCATTACGAACCTGTGGTGGATTGCGCCGATCGCATCCGTTTCCGCCCTGCTGTTCGCCATCTATTTCTACAAGAAGATGATGTCGGCGAACGAGGGCAACGCAACCATGATCGAGATTGCGGGGCACGTTCGCGCCGGCGCCGTGGCCTACCTGTTCCGTCAGTACAAGGTGGTGGGATCCGTTTTTCTGGTTCTTCTGATGCTTTTCGGGGCCATGTCGCTTGCCGGCCTACTCAACCCGTTTGTTCCCGTGGCGCTGCTGACGGCTGGATTCTTTTCCGCGCTTTGCGGTTTTATCGGCATGCGGACAGCCACCGCCGCGTCGTCGCGCACGGCGCAGGGGTGTTCGGAAGGGCTCAACCGCGGCCTGCAGGTGGCCTTCCGTTCGGGCGCGGTTCTGGGCCTCTCGGTGGTGGGCTTCGGTTTGCTGGATATCAGCGTCTGGTATCTCATCCTCGACAAGCTCGTCTACACCCCGGCGCACATGGCCGAAGGTTGGGTGCTCCTCGGAATGGAGTTGGTGCCGGCGGGGTGCGGGCCGGTGGAAAAGTTGGTGCACATCACCACCACCATGGTCACCTTCGGCATGGGGGCATCGACGCAGGCGCTGTTCGCGCGCGTCGGCGGCGGGATCTACACCAAGGCGGCCGACGTCGGCGCCGACCTGGTTGGAAAGCTAGAGGCCGGCATTCCCGAGGATGATCCGCGCAACCCGGCCACCATCGCCGACAACGTGGGCGACAACGTCGGCGATGTCGCGGGCATGGGCGCGGATTTATATGAATCCTACTATGGCTCGATTCTCGCGACCGCCGCCCTTGGTGCGGCCGTCGGCGCGCATGGCGTGAGAAACGGAACCGGAACCGAGGCCGACGCCATCGGGCTGGTCACCGCTCCAATGATCGTGGCAGGCGTCGGCACCATCTTTTCCATCGTCGGCATGTTCCTGGTGAAGTGCAAGGAGGGCGCTTCCCAGAAAAACCTATTGCACGCACTGCTGACCGGCACACTCGGCAGCTCGGTGCTGATCGTACTGGCGCTGATCGGCCTGTGGCTCGGCGGTCTGGTCGCCGGCGGCATTGTCCTCTCCGTCATCGCGGGCCTGACGGCGGGCGTGGTGATCGGCCAGTCGTCCGAATTCCACACCTCCGATGAATACAAGCCCACGCGGGGCATTGCCAAACAGGCCGAAATGGGGTCGGCCACGGTTATCATCGACGGCTTGGCGGCGGGGATGTATTCCACCGGTATTCCCGTCGTTACCATTGCGGCCGGTATCATTTGCGCCTTTGGCTTTGCGGGCGGATTCTCCGACATATCGATGGGGCTCTACGGCATCGGCTTCGCCGCCGTCGGCATGCTCTCCACGCTCGGCATCACGCTGGCGACCGATGCCTACGGGCCGATCGCCGACAACGCGGGCGGCAATGCCGAGATGGCCCACCTGCCGCCGGAAGTGCGCGAGCGCACCGACGCGCTCGACTCGCTCGGCAACACCACCGCCGCCACCGGCAAGGGCTTTGCCATCGGCTCCGCCGCCCTCACCGCTCTGGCGCTGCTGGCCGCCTACATCGAGGAAGTCAAGATCTGGATCGGCAAGCTGGCGGGCGACGGCTCCTTCATGGGCTTTACCGCCACCGAAGCCAAGCGGGCCGGCCTTATGCAGTTCGTGGATAGGCTCGATCTGCACATCATGAATCCGCTGCTGCTCTGCGGGCTGTTTATCGGCGGGATGATGGCGTTTGTCTTCTGCGCCATGACCATGAAGGCCGTCGGCCGCGCGGCGGGCGCGATGGTCGAGGAGGTCCGCCGCCAGTTCCGCGAAATCCCGGGCATTATGGAAGGGACTGGCAAGCCCGACTATGCCTCCTGCGTCGCCATTTCCACCAAGGGCGCGCAGAAGGAAATGCTGGTGCCTTCGCTGCTGGCGATCGTGGTTCCGGTGGTCACGGGTCTGATTCTCGGGGTGCCGGGCGTGATGGGCCTGCTTGCGGGCGGGCTGTCCACCGGGTTCGTGCTGGCCACCATGCTCAACAATTCGGGCGGCGCGTGGGACAACGCCAAGAAATACATCGAGAAAGGCGCGCACGGCGGCAAGGGCTCCGCCGCGCACAAAGCCGCCGTCGTCGGCGACACCGTCGGCGACCCGTGCAAAGACACCTCCGGCCCCTCGCTCAACATTCTCATCAAGCTGATGACCATGGTCAGCGTTGTCTTCACCCCGGTCGTCGTCAAATTCTCCCCGGTCATCCAGGACCTCCTGCACATCGCCACCCAATAGTCGCGCCGACCGTTGCGGGGGCGCGGCCGGCGAATGCAATTTCCCTTGGGGGGCAACGTTCTATTCGGAGGGAAGGCAGGAGGTGGACGATGAATGTCGAATGGACAAACATGGCGGGGTTCGGGCCGCTGGCTTGGAACCATGGCGGACCACCCGTGGCAATCCTGATGCGACCTCCGCGCGGAACGGAGACCAAGCGGGGCGTTCGGCCGCTTAATCAGGCCCGGGGCTCCGGGAGCGGGGGCGCGTCAAATCGTAACGACGTGCCCATCCGAGAGGAGTTCTCCAATGATTCCCGCCATGTCGCCGACGTTGGCCGGGTCGATTTTTCCGGCTAGGCCATAGTGGCTGATGCAGGTGCCGCAGGCGGTGATGCCCACGCCCTTTTTTTCAAGCATGCGGATGGCGTCGAGCACCGGGGATGTTCCTTCGGCCAGCAGCTTGACGCCGGAGTTGTAGAACACGATTTCCTTCGGCAGGTTTTCCGCCAAGCACAGTTTGCGGAGGAACGATCCCATCAGCAGGGCGCCCAGCTCCTCGTCGCCGCGCCCGAAAAATTCGTCGGTAATCACAATTGTTTTTTTCATTTGGTGCAGCCCCTTTCGGTCAGGTAGTCGATCACGTCGGCCGTGCCGCCGCGGAAGACGATGCTCTGTTTCTTGCTATCGAGTTGATAGTCGTACATCGGGTCGTAGTATTCCACCAGCAGCAGCTCGATCCAGCGGCGGTGCGCGGCGGGGTCGCCCGTCTCCCGTTGCCGTTGGTGCGCGGCAAGCAGGAGCTGGTTGACGCGCTTGAAGCGCTCGCCGCCGAGGCGCTTGCGGATGCGCGCGACGCTTTCCTGCAGATCCGCCAGCCACCGCTCCGGCCCGGCCGGACCGAACGCCGCGCAAAAGCGGGCCTGGGCGGAGGTCACGTATTCCGCGAAGGTGATCCGGACGCGTTCCGGCAGCGGGGTTTCGAGCAGGACCACGTCGGCCTGGGCAAAGTGCTCCATCAGGGCGGTCGGAATGTAGCGCCTGCCGATGTGCCGCCCTTCGTCTTCCACCACCGCGAGCGCGTGCCCGGCGGCCTCGTGCCGGATCAGGGCCCAGGCGAGTGCGTTTTCGAAGGCGATCTGCGTCGGCTGCGGCTGGAGGAAGCGCCCGAACGAGGAGCCGCGGTGGTGGGCGAGCGCCTCCAGGTCGATCGCGTTGCCGAGCCGCTGAAGCAGCCGGGTTTTGCCGGCGCCCGTGCGGCCGCCCAGCACGAGGGGGACGCTGTTGAGCGTGCCGGGGTCGAGCCGGTCGATCAGATAGTTCCGGAAGGCCTTGTAGCCGCCTTCCAGCCGCAGGATTTCCCGGCGGGTCGCCGCCTCGGCCCACTCCTGGCTGAGCTGCGAGCGCAGGCCGCCGCGGAAACAGTAGATCCGGGCCGCCGGATGTTCATCGAGGAACCGCTTCCATGCGGCGACTCGTTGCTCCTTGACCGCCCCGCAGACGAGCTCGTGGCCGAGCGCAACCGCCGCCGCCGGGCCCTGCTCCTTGTAGCGGATGCCGACGAGGCGGCGCTCCTCGTCGTTCATCAGCGGCAGGTTGACCGCGGTCGGGAAGGCGCCCGCCGCGAATTCGACCGGCGCGCGCACGTCGATGAGCGGCACGTTGTCGACGACCAGGCGGTGGAAATCGTTGGTGGTTTTATCCATCGTGACTTCCAGCTAAATCAAGGGCCGCAAAGAGGCCCAAAAAGCGCGAAGCGTCCCTCTTTGTGCGGCCGCCTTGTTTTCGGTGGCGCCATGTGCCGTTTGGTGGCCTTTCCCTCGCCGCATTAGACCACCTCGATTCGTTTATCGCCGCGCGGGCGGGTTTGGCCGAACGATTCGAGCTCGAGTCCCGCCGCCCGGGTCAGGTCGAGGAAGGCTTCGACCGCCTCCGGTTTGACGACGCAGAGGAGGCCGCCGGAGGTTTGCGGGTCGCACAGGATGCCGCGCTGCTCGTCGGTCAGTTCGCCGATGGTGTGGCCGTAGCTCTTGAAATTGTTGCGCGATCCGCCGGGGATGCAGCCCTGGGCGAGATAGCTGCCCACGTTGGGCAGCTGCTTTACCCGTTCGTAATGGACGGTCGCCGAAAGGTTGCTGCCCTCGCAGATTTCGCCGAGGTGGCCCAGCAGGCCGAACCCGGTCACATCCGTCATGGCCACCACGCCATCGAGCTGGGCGATCTGTGCGCCGACTGCGTTGAGTTTGCACATGTTCTCCACGGCGGGGTCGATATGGCCCGGGGCGATCACGCCCATCTTTTGCGCCGTGCTCAGGATGCCGATGCCCAACGGCTTGGTCAGGAACAGCTCGCACCCGGGTTCGGCGGTGTTGTTTTGCTTCAGGTGCCGTTTGTCGACGATCCCGGTCACGGCCAGCCCGAAGATCGGCTCCGGCGAATCGATCGAATGGCCGCCCGCCAGCGGAATGCCCGCGTCGTCGCACGCCGCGCGGCCGCCGTCGATCACCGCGCGTCCCACCTCGGCGGAGAGTTTGCCGATGGGCCAGCCGAAAATGGAGATGGCCATCAGCGGCAGGCCGCCCATGGCGTAGATGTCGCTGAGTGCGTTGGTGGCGGCGATGCGGCCGAAGGTGAAGGGGTCGTCGACGATCGGCATGAAGAAATCGGTGGTGCTGAGCACGGCGGTGCCATTGCCGAGGTCGTAGGCGGCCGCGTCGTCCTTGCTGCTGTTGCCGACGAGCAGGTTCGGGTGGGGTAGCGCCGGGCGCGCCGTTTCGAGGATGGATTCCAGCAGCTCGGGCGAAATCTTGCATCCGCATCCGGCACCGTGGCTGTATTGGGTTAACTTGACATCCGCCATCTTGCTCTCCTGATAGAATAGTTTCTGCTTTTGTATCCGACCTGGCGCCCGGTGTCCATTCATTGCCGGGACGTCGCACGGTTTGCCGGGCACGGAAAACCCTGGGAAGCGAATTTGCCGAAGCGGCCATTTCGGCGGTTATTGTTCCGAAAATAATCGTTCGCGGGGGTTGCCATGGGGGGCAAATCCCTATAAACAACGCCGTCAATTCACGGTGCCTTCGTGACTTGCAAAAAAACATGGGGGAAGCATGGGGTTTCACACAATTATCAAGACTGCTTTTGAAATCGCGTTGATGGGGGCATTTGCGCTATCGCTGGGTTATTTCATCGTGACGGCGTTTGCGTTGGCACTTTCCCGCCTGCGCGACAAGCCGGAAATCATCGGCGACGAATCGCTCTACCCGACCGTGACGGTCCAGATTCCGACGTACAACGAGCTGGCCGCGCTCAACTGCGCCGCCCGCTGCCTGGAGTTCGACTATCCCGCCGACAAGCTCCAGATCATGATCGGCGACGACTCCAACCAGCCCGAAGTCTCCGCCAAAATCGACGCGTTCGCCGCCGCCAACCCGCGGCTGGAAATCAGCCGCCGCGGCGACAATGTCGGCTTCAAGCCCGGCAACCTCAACGTCATGCTGCCGAAGGCCAAGGGCGACTACCTGCTGATTCTCGACTCCGATTTTCTGCCGAAGAAGGATTTTCTGAAGCGGCTGGTGGTTCCGGTGATCAAGGATCCGACGCTGGCGGGCGCGCAGGCCGCCTGGCGCATCATCAACGTGCACGACAACCACAGCACGCTGATGGGTACGGGCATCGTGAACATCATCCATTCCGTCATCCTGCCGTTTCTGAAGGCCACCACCAAGCAGTGCGTTTTCTGCGGATCGGGCGAGCTGGTGAAAAAGAGCTATCTCATCGAGCACGGCGGCTGGACGGCCGGCGCGCTGACCGAGGACGTCGATTATTCCCTGCGCGTTATTGCCGCCGGCAAAAAGATTGCCTACGTCGACGACCTGCGCATCCGGTGCGAGGTTCCCTATACCCCCGGCGACCTCTTCAAGCAGCAGATGCGCTGGGCCTACGGCGTCATGCGCGCGTTCATGGCGCATGGCGGGAAGCTGTTCTTCTCGCGCACCATCCAGAAGCGCACCAAGTTCGCCGCCTTCCTGTTCAGCAGCGGCTATGTGATGATTACCCTGCTTTTGCTCACCATGGTTCTGGGCATCCTGAACCTGGTTTTCGGCGTGTTCGGGGTCGATCCGTCCGCCGCCCAAAGCTCGTCCTACACCGTCGGCAACCTGGTCTACGACACCATGGTCAACCTGCTGCTGACCTGCGGCATGATTGTCTCCTCCATCGCCGCCGGCTTCATCAACGGTTTTGGGTTCCGGGGCATTGGCCGGCTCATCGTGGCCTCGTTCACCATCGGCGTCATCTGCATGTTCTTCGTGGGCCGTGGCCTGATCACGGCTTCGCTCGGTCTGCCGATGAAGTGGTTCATGATGAAGAAAGCCGGGAACAGCTCCGCCGCCTAGGCCGGGTGTTCGGCGCGGGCTTTTTGTTTTCCCGCCCGCGCGGTCGGTGCTATGTTCCGCCGCATGCATACCATCCGCAACGTTTGGATCCTATTGTTTGCCGCCGCCCTGGTGGCATCGGTGGCGAATTGGGTTCATCCGCGGAAAATCCCCTGGGTGCAGGATTGGTCGACCCACGTTGAGGCCAAGGCGCGGAAGCTCGGATTCGAGGCGATTGCGCTCGCCGTCGCGCTCGAAAAGCATGGGGCCTCCGGGACCGTATTCATCGACGCCCGGCCGGCGGCGGAATTCGCGGCGGGCCATGTGGCCGGGGCGTGGTCGGTTCCGGTGCAAGCGTTCGGCGAACATTTCGAAACGGTCGGCGGGTTGATCGACTCCGGCGCGGAGCTGGTGGTCTATTGCAGCAATCGCGACTGCGACGATGCCTTGGAATTGCTCGTCGAACTGCGGGCCATTGGCGCGCAAAAGGCGTTGTTCTTTGTCGATGGGTTCGAGGCCTGGAAAAAATATGGCGGGGAGGTCGAACCATGACCCCCGACCAGAAAATCTACCGCGTCGCCTATTGGATTGCCACGTTCGTGGTTGCGGCGACCTTTCTTGCGGGCTTTCAAAAGCTGCTCTATCCGGCCGACTTTGCGTTGGCGGTCTACCGCTTCCACCTGCTGCCGGGGCCGCTGGTGAATCTCGTGGCGATTTATCTGCCGTGGCTGGAAGCCGCGATCGCGGTGTGCCTGCTGTTGGTTCCGAAGTTCCGCGAGGCGGCGCTCTGGCTGGCGCTGGCCCTGCTGGCGCTCTTCACCGCCGGCATCGTGGTCAATCTCGTGCGCGGAACGGGATTCGGCTGCGGTTGTTTCAGCCATGCGCCGGACGCAAAGCCGATGGATTGGATGAGCGTCGCCCGCAACGGCGCCTTGATGGCGCTGGTGGTGCTGGCGTTGTTCGGCAAGAAAAAGTCGCAATAGCTTGGAGCGGGCCGGAGGGCCCGCCCCGCCGGAATCAACCGTACTCTTCGGTGTAGTCGAGCATCGAGGCTTTGATCACCTTGAGGGCGTGTTCGCGGCCGTAGATTTCCGGGATCTTGACGTCGGAGGGCTGGCCGGGAACGAGCTTGTAGGTCTCGAAATAGTGGCGCATGCGCTCGATCAAGGCGTGGGAAACGTCCTTGATGTCGTGGGCGTCCTGCCAGAACTGGTCGTTGTCGAGCACGGCGATGATCTTGTCGTCGGCTTCGCCGTGGTCGATCATCTGCATGCCGCCGATGACGCGGGCGCGCAGGATCACCTCGCCGCGGTTGATCGGGCGTTCGGTGATGACGCAGATGTCGAGCGGGTCGCCGTCGCCCTTGACGGAGCTGGGCGAGAGTTCGTGCACGCGGGCGGAGCAGTAGGTCTGCGGAATGAAGCCGTAGAGGGTGGGGGTCATCGACGAAGTGAGCTGGGGGCGGTCGACCCGCAGGTAGCCGGTGGTTTTGTCCACTTCGTATTTCACCGCGTCGAACGGGGTCATTTCGATGTATGCGTTGACCACGTCGTCGCCGCCGCCGTCGTGCGCTTCGAGACCGTGCCAAGGGTGGGGGCGCCAGCGGTAGAACGTCTTAGGAAATGCCATAATGTCTCATCTTTCTGTTTTTAGTCTTCACGGACAATATCGGCCCCAAGGGCGGCAAGTCGATCTTCAATTGCCTCATATCCGCGGTCGATCACCTGCACGTTCTTGATGATGCTTTGCCCCTCGGCGCAGCAGGCGGCGATGAGCAGGGCCATGCCCGCGCGGATGTCGGGGCTGCTGAGCATTCCGCCGCGCAACTGGGTGGGGCCAACGACCACGACGCGGTGGGGATCGCACGGGATGATGTTGGCGCCCATGCCCAAGAGGTGGTCGACGAAATACATGCGGCTTTCGAACATTTTCTCGAAGAAGAGCGCGGTGCCGTGGGTCTGCGTGGCGAGTACGATGCAGACGCTCATCAAATCCGACGGGAAGGCGGGCCAGATGCCGTCCTCGATCTTGGGCGTGGCGTTGCCCTCGTCCGGCCGGATGCGGCGCTGCGTTTGTTGCGGGACGAAGAGGTCGCGCCCGTCGCGCGTCCACTCCACGCCCAGTTTCGCAAAGGTGCGCTGCATGACCTGGAGCGTCAGCGGATCGCCGGCGTTCGGGATGGCGAGCTGTCCGCCCGTTGCGACCGAGGCGGCGATGTAGCTGCCGACCTCGATGTAGTCGGGCTGGACGGTGTATTCGGCGCCATGGAGGTTTTCCACGCCCCGGATGGTCAGGTTGTTGGTTCCGATGCCGGAAATGTCGGCGCCCATGGCGTTGAGCAGGTGGGCGAGGTCCTGCACATGCGGTTCGCAGGCGGCGTTGTAGATCGTGGAGGCGCCTTCGGCCAGGGTGGCGGCCATCAGGATGTTTTCCGTGGCGGTCACGCTGGCTTCGTCGAACACCATTTTCCAGCAGGTGAGCGGTCCGGCCTTGAAGCGGTAGGCTTGGTCGATGGCGATTTCCGCGCCGAGCGAGCGGAGGCCGTAGAAATGGGTGTCGAGTCGGCGGCGGCCGATCACGTCGCCGCCGGGCGGATAGATGGTTGCGCTGCCGTGCCGGGCGGTCAGGGGCCCGGCGAGCAGGATCGAGGTGCGGACTTTCGCGCAGAGTTCCGGGCAGAGCTCCGTCGTATGCAGCCCCTTCGCGCAGAGGGTCAGGGTGTGGTCGTCGAGGGTGACGTCGACGCCGATGCTCTCCAGCAGCTGAAGCATGACTTTCACATCGTTGATCAGCGGGACGTTGTGGAGAATGATGGGTTGGTCGGTCAGTACGCAGCTCGCGAGCATCGGCAAAACCGCATTCTTGTTGCCGCGCGGATGGAAGGTGCCGCCAATCGGTTTCCCGCCGTTGATGATGAATTTAGCCACTGGTCAATGCCCTCTTGGAAAAAATGGACGGCCAATTTCCCAGACCCGCACTGGAATGGAAAGCAGAAAGGAGGTCCGGAACCGCGCTCCCGGCGCTCCGCCCGTCAATCCTCGTCTTGCGCTTTGTTGGCTTCCTCACGCAACCGCAGGATGCGCAGGAAAAAGAGCTGGGTGTCGTATTTGGACATCACCACCAGCGAAACCGTCGAGAGGAAGAGGGAGAGGATGCAAAGCGTCATGCGGTGGTAGCCGGCGGTCACGAAAATGCAGAGGAAGCCGACGAGGAACAGCGCAAGGTAGACGTTGCGCCGCAGTCGCGCCTCCTTGGTCAGGACCGCATTGTGCTTGGCATCGAACGCTTCGTTCAGGAAGCGTTCGCTGTTCAGTTCTTCAGGTCTTGGTAGTTTCATGCCGGGCCCCATGCTTAGCAATGCGAAGAAACTAAAGGGTTTTGCGCGCCGCCGCAACCCCGGTGCGCAAAATTCCGGCGCTCCGATCCCTTGTGCGAGCCATCGTTTTTGACCGCCAAGGCGCAAGGGAAGCGCCCTTTTCGCAGACGCGCCGATTCCGTTGCTTTGGGAGGGCCGCAGGGCCTGCGACCCAGGCACGGAGCCCGTGCCTCTCCGTGCGCC
>NZ_JBFJYW010000095.1:0-11920 GCF_041622395.1 Pontiella sp.
ACCTGTTTGGCGTTGCGCGAGGCGAGGTCGCGCGGGACCAGGTTGCCGAAGGCGGGGTATTTTCGTTCGAGGTAGTAGTCGCGCTCCTGCTCGGGGATTTCGTTGGCGGGGCGTTGGTCGCCCTTGGCTTTGGGCACCCAGATGCGGCCATCGTTGCGGAGCGATTCGGACATCAGCGTGAGCTTGGATTGGTATTCGCCGTGGACCGGGATGCAGGTCGGGTGGATTTGCGTGTAGCACGGGTTGGCGAAGGCGGCGCCCTTCTTATAGGCGCGCCAGGCGGCGCTGGTGTTGCAGTTCATGGCGTTGGTGGAAAGGAAAAAGACGTTGCCGTAGCCACCCGTGGCCAGCACGACCGCGTCGGCCGCGTGGCGGGTGAGCTCGCCAGTGACGAGATCGCGCGAAATGATGCCGCGGGCCTGGCCGTCGATGACCACGATATCGATCACCTCGCAGCGGGTGCGCATGGTGACGCCGCCCTTTTTGATCTCTTTTTGGAGCGCGCCGAAGGCGCCGAGCAGGAGTTGCTGGCCGGTCTGGCCGCGGGCGTAGAAGGTGCGCGACACCTGCGCGCCGCCGAAGGAGCGGTTGGCGAGGTAGCCGCCGTATTCGCGCGCGAACGGAATGCCCTGGGCAACGCAGTGGTCGATGATCAGGTTCGAGCATTCGGCCAGGCGGTAGACGTTGGCCTCGCGGGAGCGGAAGTCGCCGCCCTTGACGGTGTCGTAGAAGAGGCGGTAGACGGAGTCGCCGTCGTTGGGATAGTTCTTGGCGGCGTTGATGCCGCCCTGTGCGGAGATCGAGTGCGCGCGGCGCGGCGAGTCGGAATAGGTGAAGCATTCGACCGGATAGCCCAACTCGGAGAGGGTCGCGGCGGCGGAGGCCCCGGCCAGCCCGCTGCCGACCACGATGATCTTGTGTTTGCGCTTGTTGGCCGGATTGACCAGCTTGACGTTGAACTTGTGGTTCGTCCATTTTTCGGCCATCGGGCCTTCGGGAATCTTGGCGTCGAGTTTCATGGAAGTTCCTTTAATGCTTTTTCAACGCAAAGGTATGCTTTGCGAACCTCGGCGTGCTTCGCGCCGTTGCGTTTACTTTTTTCAGATTCAATGTTCATAACATCAGATCAGCCAATAAAGGCGGAGATGGGAATGATGGCGTCGAGTTTCATGGAAGCTCCTCTAATGCTTTTTCAACGCAAAGGCGCAAAGTATCGCAAAGGTATGCTTTGCGAACCTCGGCGTGCTTCGCGCCGTTGCGTTTACTTTTTTCAGATTCAATGTTCATAACATCAGATCAGCCAATGAAGGCGGAGATGGGAATGATGGCGAACGTGGTGGCCATGGCCCAGCCGACGAAGAAGGATGCGAGCTTGATCTTGCTGCCCTCGCGCGGAATGTAGAGCCCGTAGGTCTGGAGCGCGCTTTGCAGCGCGTGGCTCAGGTGCAGCCCGACGGCCAGCATGAAGCCGACGTAAAAGATCAGATGAACGGGGTCGCTTTGGAAGCGCTCCAGCACCATGCGGTAGACATCGTAGGTTTCGACGCCGTGCAGAGTGGTGGTGGCCTTTTCATAAAACTTGAAGTCGAGCAGGTGCTTGACGATGAAGATGAAAATCATGCCGCCGGAGACGGGCATGAGCTTGGCCGCCAGCGACCGCTCCTTCGACGATTTAAGCGTCTGCCGCTTGTCGGCCGCCTTTCGGTTTTCGAGCACTACCCGGATGCCCATGAACATGTGCAGCGAGATCATCGCCAGCATCAGGATTTCGATGCCGATCACGACCGGCACGAGCTGGTGGAGGTGGTGGGCGTAGGAATTGAAGAGGTCCGGCCCGAACAAAAACAGAATGTTGCCGCCCATGTGGGGAACGAGAAACAACAGAAACATCACCAGCCCCGAAGTCGCGAGCAGTAGTTTCTTACCGATTGAGGAGAGCAGCATCCGCTTGATATCCATAAATCATCACCCTAATAGGACTAATTTAATACTCAATACTGAGTACTCCTATAATATTTTCGGATATTTTGAAACTGCTTTCTCCGATTTTCTTCCGGAAACCCGCACCGGCGGAGGAGCCATTCCGCCGGAGCGACGGGCACCGATTCCTTGCAAGTCGCCTTGGGTTGGAGAGGCCGGCGTGGTATGTACACGGGCATGAAAACCCGCCAAATCTACCACTGGAACTGCCGCGGCCGCACGATCGTGCTGGGCGAACGGACGCTCGTGATGGGCATTTTGAACGTAACGCCCGATTCGTTCTCGGACGGCGGCGACTTCGCCGACTTGGGCAAGGCGGTCGAACATGCGCTGGAGATGGTGGAACAAGGCGCGGACCTCATCGATATCGGCGGCGAATCGACCCGCCCCGGCGCGGCCGCCGTTGCGGAAGCCGACGAGATCCGGCGCACGGTTCCGGTCATTGCCAAGATCCGCGAACATTCCGGCATCCCGATTTCGATCGATACGATGAAGGCCGGGGTTGCGCGGCGGGCGCTGGAAGCGGGGGCGGACATCGTCAACGATGTTTCCGCGTTCGAATACGATGCCGGCATGGCGGGCGTTGTTGCGGAAACCGGGGCCGGGGCGGTGCTGATGCACAAACAAGGCATGCCCCAGACGATGCAGGACGATCCAACCTACGGAAATGTCGTCGAGGAGGTGCGCGATTATCTGCGGAGCCGGCTCGACTTCGCGGAGCAGAGCGGCATCGCCCGCAGCCACCTGGTGATCGACCCGGGCATCGGCTTCGGGAAAACCTGCGCACACAACCTGGACTTGCTGCGAGGACTTCCGCAACTGGCGGCGTGCGGCTGCCCGGTATTGGTCGGAGCCTCGCGCAAGCGGTTCATCGGCCAGATTACTGGGCGCGAGGCCCCGGCGGAGCGGCGGGCGGGCAGCCTGGGCGTCGCGGCGTGGTCCGTGCGGCAAGGGGCCCACATTTTGCGGGTCCATGACGTAATCGAAACTTGCGATGTCTGCCGGATCACGGATACTCTCTGCAACGGTGAATTATGACGCATTGGCGAGACGCTTTCGAGATACCGGATACGCTGGGATGGATTGAAATCCTGATTCTGGCGGGCCTGCTGTATTTTGTCTTCCGGCTCTTCAAGGGGACGCGCGGCGCATCGATCCTCTCCGGCTTGATCGTCCTGTTCGGGATCCTCTACGCCACCACCAGCCTGAGCCACCTCGACGTGCTCAACTGGATCCTCTCCAAGCTGATGCTCTACATCTCGCTGGCCATCGTCGTGATTTTCCAGCCGGAGATCCGCCGCGTGCTCGCCCGCCTGGGCCGCAAACCCTGGCGCAACAACGGCATGACCTCCCAACGCAACCTGGTCGAGCCGATCACGCAGGCGGTGAAAATCCTCTCGAAACGCAAGATCGGCGCTCTCATCGCCATCGAACGCGAAATCGGCACGCGCACCATCCAGGACACCGGCACGAAAATGCAAAGCGTCGTCAGTTCCGAGCTGCTGGCCACCATCTTTTTCCCGCACACGCCGCTGCACGACGGCGGGGTAATCATTTCCGGCGACCGCATTTGCGCGGCGGGTTGCCTTTTCCCGCTTTCGCAGAAAGAGGAGCTGAGCAAGATGCTCGGCACGCGCCACCGCGCCGCCATCGGCATTACCGAAGAAACCGACGCCATCGTAATCGTGGTTTCGGAAGAGACGGGCACGGTTTCGATCGCCTACAACGGCCGCCTGCGCCGCGGCTTGGAAGACGACCGGTTGCACCGGGTGCTCTCCTCGATGCTCCGCCGCGAACGCACGGGTCTGGCCCGCTTCCGCGAAAAGATCCAGACCGGGGAAGCCAACCTGTCCGACACCGTTCTAATGAGCGTAAACGAGGAGCAGGATGAAGAGTAGACTCTCCAGATTCATGATTCAGCTCAACGCCGACAAGTGGCTGCTGCTACTCTGCATCGTGCTCGCCTTCCTGGCCTGGCAGGGTATCCGCAAGAATCTCGGGTACGAAGTTTCGGTCTCCAACATCGCGGTCGACATCAGCGTGCCCGAAGGATGGGCGGTTTGGGAAAAGTCGGTCAACAAAGTCAACATCGTCTTCCGCGGCTCGCGGGAGGATATCCGCTATCTCAACAACGAGCAGTTGCGCGTCGTCATCCCCGTGCCCACCCCGAAGCACGGCGAGGAGCGGACCATCAAGCTGACGAAAGCCAACCTCCGCAACCCAACCGGCGCCAAAGTGGTGAGCTTCAGCCCATCGGAAGTCGTGGTTCGGCTCGACCAGGAGAGTTCGAAGCAACTGCCGGTCAAGGCCTCCGTCCAGGGTTCGTTGCCGGCGGGGCTGGAGGTCGATCGCATCGTCTGCACGCCCGCATCGGTCAATGTGACGGGCGCGGCGCAGGTGCTGGACGAAATGCAGTATATCCACACGGAAGCGATCGAGCTGAAGGATCGGCAGGGTTCGTTCAAGGCGAGCGTACCGATCGCCCTGCCCCAGGCCGGCCGCATGCGGGCCGAACCCGACTGGGTCTCGGTCGAGTTTTTCGTGGTGACGCACACCCGCACGGAAACCCTCGAGAAAATTCCGGTCCGGACGCTGTGCGCCCCGGGCGAAAAGCGGCAGATCGACGTGGAGCCGAGCAGCATCAACATCACCGTTCAGGGGCAGCAACAGCGGATCGAGCAATTGCGCACGGCGGAAATCTTCGCCTACGTCAACTGCCTTGATCTGAGCGAAATCACCGGTTACGACTTGCCCGTGGTGGTCGACCTGCCCGCGGGCCTGCAACTGCTCAAGAGCGACCCCGCCGCAGTCCATGTAAGGATCGGCAATGCACCTTAGGAGATTGGAAATGAAACGTATTTTGGTTAGCGCACTCACCTTGGCCGCGTTGGTTTCGGCCCCCGCCGGCGCCCAGACGCAGGAATCCGCCGGCATCCAGATCAACCAGAAGACGGACGCGGAGCGGATCGCGTTCCTGCTCAGCGTGGCCGAGGCCTATTTCGCGGAGAAGGAGTACGAATCGGCCGTGGGCGCCTACGAACGCATCCTCGAAATCGACCCGAATCACCAGCAGTCGCGCTACGTCATCGGCCACGTCTACATCGAAGCGAAACAATACCAGAAAGCCGAGAAGCTCCTCAGCGCGCTGGTGGAAGACTTCCCGGAAGACTTCAAGCTGAAGAACAACCTGGCCTGGCTCTATGCCACGGCGGAAGACCCCGCCGTCCGCGACGGCCACAAGGCGATCGCGCTGGCCCAGGAGGCCATGGCGATCGACCCCTACGACCACCACGTCTGGAGTACGCTCGCCGAGGCCTACTACGTGACCGGCCAGTATGAAAAGGCCTACCGGGCCATCACCCACATGGCCAGCGTCGCCACCACCCACGGCCAAGGCGTTACCCAGGAACAGGTCGACGCCTACAACGAGCAGATCCGCAAGTGCAAGCGCGCCTGGGATACGCAGAAGATGATCGAAGGCACGGACGACGAATCGGAAAAATAATCAGGCCGCGTCGACCGTTCGCCCGAACATCCGAACCGCCGCCGCCACCTGCGGCTGCCCCGTCGGCAGATGCGCCGCGAATTGCCCGACAATGCCCCGCTCCCGCATGATTTGCAGCGTGGCCGGATAGCCCATCTGGCCCACCCACGAAAGAATCAGCAGCAGGAAATCCGAGAAGGTTTTCAGATCCGTGTAGGCGGGCGGATCGCCTTGCAGGATGCGTTCGATCAACTCGGGGCACGGGTCGCCTTCGAGC
The DNA here is from genome assembly GCF_041622395.1 of Pontiella sp. Classification (NCBI taxonomy): domain Bacteria; kingdom Pseudomonadati; phylum Kiritimatiellota; class Kiritimatiellia; order Kiritimatiellales; family Pontiellaceae; genus Pontiella; species Pontiella sp. Next base: position 5,742 of record NZ_JBFJYW010000095.1, read on the forward strand.
CGCAGCCCGAGGCCGATCTCCGGGTGCGCCTCCAGCTCTTCGTTGACGATGGCATCGTAGACCACGCGATAGATGTCGAGGCGGTCGGCATCGCGGATCAGCTTGATCCAGCGGTAGTGGTTTTCGGGCAAGCCCTCGGGAATCGTGCGCCCGTTGTGGTGGCGGACGCCGTCGAGCAGCGCATCGCGCAGTTGCGGCTCCACCTCGTCGAGCAGGCCGCTCTCGCGGATCGCCTGCCACCCGCGTTCGCCGTGGTCGATCGATTTGGCATCGAGGAAGGTTCCGAATTCCTCCAGTTGGGGAAAGCGGCCGATATCGTGCAGGAAGCCGAGCGCCTCGGCGGTATTGACATCCTGCGCCGGCCAACCGTTGACGGTGGCCAGCTCCTTGCAGTTGCGGGCCACGAACGCGCAGTGTTCGCGCTTGAGCTCCATCATGGGGCGCATGGCGCCGGCCTGGGCCAGGTAGCCGTTGGCATAGGCCATGAAATGCCGCCGGACCGCCTGGAGCTGCGCGTCGGTCATGGCCGGTTAGTAGACGAGGGCTCCCAGCAGAACCAAAACGATGCCGACGGCGGCTTTGCCGACGGCGGCCAGCTTGAAGAGCATGGCGTTCTTCAGAAAGGGCTCGTAGCATTTCCGGAAATACCACGGCGACATCAGCAGAACGATCCCGTAGATCACCAACAGATACATGACGGTGACGAGCACCTGGAAGAAGGGTTCGCCGGACTGCGAGGCCGTGCGGACGATCGGTACGGAGATGAGGCAGAGGAACCCGCCCAGCGCGCGCGGCGCAAGCAGCTCCTTCATGTAGTAGACGCTGGCAAAGAAAACGGCGACCGCCATGAAGGGGATATAGGGTTTGATGACATCGACGGCGCCCATGTTCATGGCGCCCGCCTCCCGGGCCCCGAGCAAGCAACAGAGAGCGGTGAAGATCCAGGCCGGAACCACGCTGCGCGGAAACACTTCCGCAAAACGCTTAACCAGATCGGGGCGAAACACGCCGACCAACCCGCCACCCGTGGCCAGCAGGCCAATAATTATCGCGATCCATTGCAAGCTCATCCGAAACTCCTGAAAACAAGAAAGGGCGGATAGTGCCTGCCCCGTCCCGCCGGTTCAAGCCCGGATTTTCCACCACCCGGTTCGGCGGCGGGCGCAGAGGCACCGAGGTTGGATTTCCCCCGTGCCTCCCTGGCAAAAAACCGCCCCGGCTAGAATTCCACCGTGGGCGCTTCGGCGGCTCCGGCGGCGGCTTCGAACGGCGAACGGCGCTCGGCCCCGGCGATTCCGGCCACCAGGTTGGCGGGGAAGCGGCGGATGGTGGCGTTGAAGCGGGCGACCGCCTCGTTGTAGCGGCGGCGCTCGACGGAGATCCGGTTTTCGGTTCCGGCCAGCTCTTCCTGCAGGGCGAGGAAGTTCTGGTTGGATTTGAGGTCGGGATATTTCTCGACCACGACCATCAGACGGCCCAGCGCGTTTTCAAGCATGCCGGCGGTCTGGACGCTTCCGGCGGTGTTGCCCGCGGCCTTGGCTTCGCCCCACTGGCTGCGCAGGCGGGTGACTTCCGTGAGCAGATCCTTTTCATGCTCGGCGAATCCCTTGACGGTGTTGACCACGTTCGGGATCAGGTCGTAGCGGCGCTGCAAGACGGTTTCGACGTTCGCCCAGGCGAGGTCGCAGCCCTCTTCGAGCGTAACGATCGCATTGTATTTGCCCACGAGGGTCATGACGACAATCACGATGAGGGCAAGGCCCACGCCCAGGGAAATCAAGCATCCTTTATTCTTCATTTCTATTCTCCTTGATGAATGAAGGCGTCGACGGCATCGATGACGCATTCAATGGTTTTAAGATACGTATTGAAAAGTTCGCCGACGGCGACGTCCTTCGGCTTTTGGGTTCCGTCCTTGAGTTCCTGCACCTGGCGGAAGACGGCGACATCGAAGTCGAGATGGCCGGCGAGTTCTTCCAGGGCCTGGAATTTGGGTTGCGGAACGCGGTCGCCAAACAGCCGCAGCGCGGCGCGGAACAGCACGAGGAAGGTCGAAAGCGACTGCACCATCAGGTCGGCCACCGCCTTGGGTTTGCCGCCCGTCAGCAGATAGGCCTGCCGCAAGCGGATCAGCTTGCCGCGCAGTTCGTGCTCGAGCTGCAGGCGCAGGTTCTTGGTGTCGATCTCCAGCTCCGCCACCAGGTTCTCGCCATGCAGGATTTGGTGGCACTCGCGGATGTCGAGCAGCTCGATCGGGAAGACGTCGGTCGCCTGCGCCAGCCGCTCCTGCGTGAAGAGCAGCGGGGCCGGGTTGCCGGCCTGCGCCCACTTGGCCGCGGGTTTCGAGAGCGCGTCGAGCGTGGCCGTGCCGAGGTCTTCGGTAACGACCAGCACGTTGTAGTCGGAACGCTTGCCCGCATGGTCGCCCGCCGCGGCGGAGCCGTAGAGCACCACCGACTTCAGGCCCGTCGGACAGGCTTTCTTCAATTCTTCTACCAGTTTTTCAGGTGTCATTCTGTTTCTCCTTCAAAGGGTCTACCAACCGCCGCTGGAACCGCCGCCGCCGCTGGAGCCGCCGCCAAAGCCACCGCTCCCGCCGCCGAAGCCGCCGCCGGAGCTCCCGCCACCGCGCCCACCGCTGAGCAGCAGCAACAGGGCGAGATGCGGATGGCGGATCGCGAAGATCACGAAGATGATCACGAAGACGATCGTGAAAATCGGGTTCTGTTTTTGCGTGCGGCGCTGCGAACTGGGCTGGCGGTATTGGGTCGCCTCCCCGGTCAGCGTCGCGCCGTACTCCTTGGCAATCTCCTGCGAGACCGCCGCCACCCCGGCCAGCAATCCCTTGCCCGGCTGGTTGTTCTGAAAGTAAGGCGTGATGACATCGCGGCGGATGCGCCCGGCCGCGGAATCGGGAATCGCGCCTTCGAGCCCGTAGCCGACCTCGATGCGCATTTGGCGCTCGGCCATGGCCGCCAGTATCATCAGGCCGTTATCCTTGCCCTTCTGGCCGACGCCCCACTTTTCGTAGAGCCGGTTGGCGAAATCGTCGATCTGCCCGCCTTCGAGCGACTTGATGGTGACCACCGCCACCTCGGCGCCCGTCTTCTGTTCCAGCTCGGCCAGCATCGACTGCATGCGCTGCTCGTCGGAGGCGGAGATGACATTGGCAAAATCGTGGACGGCGTAGCCGTAGCGCGGCGTCAGGCTGTTGAGCAGCCGATCCGACGCCGATGCGCCGAGCACCAACGACAGGAACGCGAGTACAGGAATGATGGTTTTGAATTTTCGCATTTCGAAACAGTACCGTTTGGGGATTGCCGATCAACCTAAATCATCGCCCGCCCCGACGGGCGGCGCCGCGAACCGGAGGCTTGGCAACATTCAAACGCATGCCGGGAGCGTAGCCGACCCCGCACCGAAAACCATTACAATGACCGGCTGATTTTGTAGTCGCGGCCGGCGGGACGCCGGCGCCGGGCGTAAATACTCTTTTTAGGCGATAGGCCGGGATGCGGTCAGGTGGTAGTCTGTTTGGGTTTGGCGGGATGCGGGTGTCCCATTTCGGGGTTGCCGCTCGTCCGCCTCCCTTGAGGGGGAATCGTTTAATGGAGTGGAGTCAGATGAAGAAGTTTTCGCACGGAGTGCTGCGCACGGCCCTATGGGTTGCCGCCGGCTTGGCGGGATCGGCGCAGGCCGCCCAACCCAATATCGTTTTCATCATGGCCGACGACCTGGGCATGCAGGATGTCGGGTTCATGGGCAGTACGTATTTCGAGACGCCGAACCTCGATGCGCTGGCCAAGCAGAGCCTGGTCTTCGACCAGTCCTACATGTACCCAACCTGCTCGCCGTCGCGCGCGGCGCTGCTGACCGGGAAGCAGTCGTTCAGAACGGGATGCTATACGGTCCCGGTGCTGGAACGGGGCAACGGCAACGACAACATCTTTTCGAAGTGGACGGTCGGAACCGAGCACCCGGTCTATTCGAAGCCCCTCAACGAAGCGGGCTACAAGCTGATCCATCTCGGCAAATGGCACATCGTCGGGCCGAACCCGGACGAGGAAACAACCCTGCCGCTGGCCAAGAAGCTGGGCCAGCCGCCGAATGGAAACCTGGACTGGCTGCCGGCCCATCGAACGCCGGAAATCCAGCAGTACTATCCCTTGGGCCGCGGCTTCCACGAAAATGTCGGCGGCACCTGGTGGGGCGATCCGGCCCGCGGCTACGACAAAGGCTACAACGCGCCGGGCGGCGGCTATCAGGCCCCCTTCAAGAATCCCTTCATCCCGGAAAAGGCGGAGGACGAATGGTTGACCGACCGGCTGACGTCCGACGCGATCGATTTCATGGAGCGCCACAAGGCGGGCCCCTTCTTCGTGAACCTGCATTTCTACGCGCCGCACAAGCCCTCCGTTGCGCGCAACGAGGCGTCAATGGAGCATTTCATGAAGAAGCCGGGCGATCCCGCAACCGGGCAAGGCATGGGTCCGGCGAAAAAGAAAAAGGAGATCGCCGCCTATGCCACCATGGTGAAGGCGGTTGACGAAAACGTGAAGCGCATCACCGACTATCTCGACCGGGCCGGGCTCCGCGAAAATACGATCCTGTTTTTCACCTCCGACAACGGCTTCAACGGGCTCCAGAGCTGCAACGCGAACCTGCGCGGCGCCAAGGGCTATATCTACGAAGGCGGGATCCGCGTCCCGGCGCTCGTCAACTGGCCGAAAACCATCGCGCCCGGCCGCTGCGAAGAACCGATCCAAGGCATGGATTATTTCCCCACGTTCCTGGAGCTGGCGGGCATCGCCGACTACGCCGGGACGCTGGACGGCGACAGCCTGGTTCCGTTGATGCAAGGCCAACCGATGAAGGAACGCGCGCTGTTCTGGCACCTCGCCAGCACCTACAAGAACCCACCCTGCTCCGTCATCCGCAAGGGCGATTGGAAGCTGATCCAGTTTCTGAAGGAGGGCGACATCGAGCTCTACAACCTTCGCACGGATTTGAAGGAGGAGCACAACATGGCCGCGGGGAATCCGGAAAAGGCGCAGGCACTGCTCAAAGAGCTGGTCGCATGGCGCAAGGCCAACCGGGTGCCGTTGCCCCCGAGCTCGCAATTGGAATTCTAGGCACGCACGCCAATCGAACCGCATATGCCCGCGGGTGCAGGCTTCCGGGTTCGACAAAGGACTCTATTATGAAAAACCTCCGCCGATGCTCAACTCTCGCCGTTGCAGTCGTCTGTTCCACCTTGCATGCGGCGGAGGTTCTGCGCTCGCCCGACGGGAAAATCGAAGTCGCGCTTTCGGGCGAAAAGGGAACCATTTCCTATTCGGTCAACCTGAACGGCGCCCCGATCATCGCCCCGTCGGCCTTGGGTCTTAAGGCGGATGCCGCAACGCCGCTTGCCATCGCGGAGGTCGCCCGCAGTTGCGGCATGTTCGACCTGGACTCCTTCATCACGCGCGAATACTGCCAGCGCCAGTTGCCGACCGCCGTCGTTTCGCTGGCGGCGCAGTGCCTGCTGTATCCCAGCGGGCTCGTCACCCTGCCGGATTTCCCGGATGCCTACCGGCGCAAGGCCGGCGACCACTGCATGTGGATCCGCCCGCAACCATAGGATTCCGAGATGAAAAAAACCACGAAAACAGTGCTGGGGCTGGCCTGCGTTGCGGGGGCCCTTTCGACCGGGCGCGTGCCGGCAGAGCCGGCAGCCGCTTCCGCCGAGCGCCCGAACATTCTGTTTTGCATTGCCGACGATGCCTCGATGAGCACCTTCGGCGCCTATGGGGGCACGATGGTCCAAACGCCCGCCTTTGATCGGCTGGCCGAGGGCGGCGTCCTGTTCCGCAACGCCTACAACTGCAACCCGAAATGCTCGCCGGCGCGGGCCTGCCTGGTGACGGGCCGCTATAGCTGGCAACTGGAAGAGGCCTGCAACCATTGGCCCCGTTTCCCGGAAAAATTTTCCTTCTACCCCCATCTGCTCAAAGACGCCGGATTCCACGTGGGCTATACCGGAAAGGGCTGGGCGCCGGGGGTCTGCGCGGGCGAGAACCCGGCCGGACAGGCCTATAACGACATCAAGCTGAAGCCGCCCTATTCCGGAATCAGGAATATCGATTACGCGGCCAACTTCGCCGCCTTCCTCAACCAAAACCCGGACGGCCGCCCGT
>NZ_JBFJYW010000096.1:0-11811 GCF_041622395.1 Pontiella sp.
CCCGGTCTGGCTGGCGCCGGAACAGGTCCGCGTGCTTCCGCTGTCCGACGACCAGCTCGACTATGCCGACGAGGTGCTGACCGCGCTGCGCAACGCCGAAGTCCGCGCAACGGTCGACAAAAAGCAGGGCAAACTAAACGGAAAAGTGAAGAACGCCCAGCTGGACAAAGTCCCGTATATGCTTATTATCGGGAAGCAAGAGCAGGAGAATGGCCAAGTGGCCGTACGCCATCGCCTGGAAGGAATGAAGGGCGAATGCAGCCTGGAAGATTTTATCGCCCAGCTCAAGCAAGAGGAGCTGGATAAGAAAACAGTGGAGATGGAGGTCTCAGATTAGCAACCCAAACTACAGAGGCAGGCCGCAACGCGAGCCGCAAGTAAGAATCAACCATCGCATCCGGGTTCCGGAAGTCCGGGTGGTTGACCCGAAAAACGAGCAGCTGGGGATCATGAAGACCTCCGAAGCACTCAAGCTGGCCCAGGCATACGGAATCGACCTTGTGGAGATTTCCCCGACGGCCAAGCCGCCATTATGCCGGATCATGGATTACGGCAAGTTCAAGTATGACCAGGAAAAGAAGAAGAAAGAGCAGAAGAAGCACCAGGTGCAGACGAAGCTCAAGGAAGTCAAATTCCGGGTCAACGTGGAAGAGCACGACTACGTAACCAAATTGCGCAACCTCGAGAAATTCATCGAGCACGGCGACCGCGTCAAGCTTTCGCTGATGTTCCGGGGCCGCGAAAACGCCCACCGCGAACTGGGCTTCGAAGTCATCCAGCGCGTCATCAAGGACACCGCCGAACTCACCACGATCGACCAGGCGCCTCGCCTGCAGGGCCGTTTTGTCTCCGCGATTCTGGTGCCGAAGAAAAAAGCCAAATAATCCTGCAACACCAAACCTCGGTCAGGAGTTGTTCCCACATGACATCTCATTCAAAACCGTTGGACTGGTACTTTAAAAAGGTGGCTCCCATTGCGGGGTCCGCCTTTTTTTTGTGCGCCGTCGCCAGCGCCCAGACCAACTCGGTTACCGGAGACGCCGACGTCTACGGCACGGTTATCTCCAACACGGTCATCCAATCGAAAAACGCCGGGGTTGCAAACCTCTTCGTCGGCTATGCGCTGACGGACCAAATCCAGATCGAGCACGCCATCTCGGGAACCATCGTGGTCAGCAACGCATTCGGTTCGCTTTCGATTGAAAGCGATACCGACGGCGGCCTGTTTGCGTCCAACACCACCGCACTGGCGGTGATCGGCGGCACGGAGCTGGCGATCGTCGGCGGGCAATTCGAAGGGGGCGTTTACAGCAGCGCGAACTCCAACGCCCCTCCCCAAACCCACGGCGCCTATCTTTCCGGCGTACAGACGGCCACGATCACCTCGGCCGAGTTCGTTGGCGGAACGGTCGAAGTCCTGAGATACTCCGACAGCCTGCCCCCCTTGCCCGGAGAGACGACCGGCTTCGGCTACGAGTCGCCGATCTCGCGGGGCTCCGACGGCATGCTGGCGGAATATTCCCACCTCATCCTCACCGCGACCTCGATGACGGGAGGCGACGGCGGCACCGCCGACTCAACCGACATGAACGCCGTGGCCTCCGGCGGCAACGGGCTGACGTTGATCTACTCGACCGCCGTCGTCAGCAACGGCACCTACAGCGGTGGCAACGGCGGCAGCGCATCCGTCAGCGACGACGACACCATCGCCATCGCCGACGGGGGGCACGGCATCGAGCTCATCGCATCGGCCATCGAAATCCACGACGGCACGTTTGCCGGCGGCGCGGCGGGCTCGGCGACCGGGGGCGACACGGACGGCTCGCCGTCGAACGGGTCGGGCCTCTCGGCAAGCGACGGCTCGACGGTTGCGATTTATGGCGGCGAATTCAGCAGCGGCGGGGATGGCGACTATTCGGTGGAACTGATCGATAGCGATCTGGGCATCTATGGCGGAAGCTTTGCCGACGGCCTACTTTCCCGAACCTCGGGTTTAGGCACCAACCATGTTGCGCTGATGGGCGGATCGGCCAGCAATCTCGTCTTTTACAACGCCGACGGCGGCGTCCAGCAGGTAACGATCGGCGCCTTTTCCAACTCCGGCGCGTTTCTTCAAACCGGAGGAATCCTCCTGCTCAACAATCTGGCCAACAGCAACCTGCAAAACATAGTGATCAACAGCGGCAGCATGACGCTCAGCAACGACTTTGCGTTGGCATCCGGCGGCACGTTCACGCTCGATTCCGACGATGCCAACGCATATTTCCTCGGCGACCTGACCCTGGAAGGCGGCGCGGAACTGGAGCTGGGCCTAGGCTGGATCCAGAGCGCGGGCGACGTGGCGGTTTCGAACGGCGCGCTGCTTACCGCGACGGTTGAAGGAACCAACCGCTATGGCCGCATCGCCAACGCCGACCGGCTCCTTTTCAACACGGGCGCCGGGATCTCCATCGATGCCACCGAATCGGGCCTGCCTTCCGGATTCCACACCATCACGCTGGCAACGGCAACCAACGGCGTCTTCGTGGATGGCTCGGCCGCCACCGAAACCAACTTTACCCAAAGCATCGACGTCGAGGTCGACGTGATCGGACGTACGACCTTCGTCGGCGTGAAGATCCCCGACGCCAACACGCTGGCCTTGCTGCTGAAGACCTTGGCGCTGAAAGAATACTGGAACGCATCCGGGCCATTCGCAACGCTGGCCGACGAGTTCGACAGCATCGGCAACACCGACATGCTTACTGCGATCGACTTGATCGATGATGCGGACGCCTCGGCCGCGGCGGTGCAGGAAACCTACCTGACCACGCTCGACAATTTCCACGTCGCGATTCAGGGGCTGCAGGCGGCGGTGGGACTCTCCTCCTCGCGCGGCACCGAGTTCCGCGAAAAGCGGCTGCTCCCCGTTGGCGCCAACGGCCCCGACCCGCGGGAAAACGACTGGAGCTTCTGGGCGAAATACTACGGGCAGTTTCTCCAACACGACGCCGTCGGCGCCAACAGCGCCTACGACGGCACCATGCACGGGGGCGCGATTGGCGTCGATAAAAGCTTCGGACGGCTGTTGCTGGGCTTCAGCGGCGGCATGGGGAAAAACACCATCGACACCGACAGTGGCTTCGAAAGCTCGGCCACCGCCGCCCACGCTTCGATCTACTCCACCCTCGGCCTCGGCCGCGCCTATCTCGATGCCGCCCTCGCCTATGGCTTCAACGACGTTGAAACAAGCACCGCCGATCCGTTCGATCTCGACGGCGAATACAACGCGCAGTTGGTCGGCGGCCACATCGGCGCCGGGATCGGGTTCGACCTCCCCAAGATCGCCACGGTCGTTACCCCCGAAGCGTCCGTCCACTACACCCACTACCAACAGGATGCCTACACCGAGACCGGCGATGCCGCCGTCCCGCGCGCATTCGACGAATTCGACGCCGACTCCCTGCGCACCGCGCTGGGGCTAAATGTCGCCATGCAAAACACCCAGGCGCTCAAGACCTTCGGGTTCAAGCTCGAGGGCCGCGCCCATTGGCTGCACGAAACGAACCCCGACCCCGGCGACCTCTCCTTCCAGCTGGAGGGCGGCAATGGCACCGACTACGCCATCGCCTACCCCATGCTCGATGAAAACGCCGTCCGTCTCGGGATTGGTTGCTCGTTTTTCAATACGGCGAAAAGAAAACCCAAAAACGTGATGCTGCGGCTCGATTTCGACGAGCTCATCGGCGAGAACTACAACTCGCACAACCTCTCCGCCAAAGTCCTCTACGCCTTTTGATCGCACAAAAAAAAAGAGCAGGCCGCAAAGCCTGCTCTTTTTTTCTTCGCGGCGCGCTATCCTTCCAGCTTTTTGATGGCGGCGGCAACGAAGTGCTTGAACAGCGGGTGCGGGTTGACGGGCTGGGATTTCAGCTCCGGATGGGCCTGGGTGGCGACGAACCACGGATGGTCCGGCAGCTCGACCATTTCGACCACGCCGATGTCGGGATTGATGCCGGATAGCACCAGCCCGCCGGCCTTGAGCTGCTCGCAATAGTTGTTGTTCACCTCGTAGCGGTGGCGATGGCGCTCGGAAATCTTTTTCGACCCATAGGCCGCAAAGGCCTTGGTTCCTTCCTTCACGTCGCACGGGCAGGCGCCGAGGCGCATGGTTCCGCCCTTCTCGACCACATCGGTCTGCTCTTCCATCAGGCAGACGACCGGATGGGCGGCCTTGACGCCGCGCTCTTCGTCGAACTCGGTGGAGTGGGCCCCTTCCAGACCGCAGACGTTGCGGGCAAATTCGATGACGGCGCATTGCAGCCCCAAACAGATGCCGAGGAACGGGATCTTGTTTTCGCGGGCATACTGCGCCGCGCGGATCTTGCCTTCCATGCCGCGCGAGCCGAAGCCGCCCGGAATCAGGACGCCGTCGACCGTATCGAGGATGGACGGATCCGTTTCGATGTCTTCCGCCGCCAGCTTGACGGCATCGATTTCATAGCCTGCGGCGTAGCCGCCGTGGTAGAGCGCTTCGTAGATCGATTTGTAGGCGTCCTGCAGCTCGGAGTATTTCCCGACCACGCCGATGCGCACGGTGCCCTTGGGATGCTTGATGGTTTCGATCAGCTTTTCCCAGTTCTTGAGCGGACGGGAGGGCTTCGCGATCCGGAAGCGGTTGAGGATGATTTCGTCGAGCCCGGCACGCGAAAGCACCAGCGGAATCTCGTAGATGGAGGTTTCGACGTCCTTTTCGACGATGACGCAATCCTTCGGCACGTTGCAGAAGAGCGAAAGCTTGTCCAGATGTTCGCGCTCCAGATCGACCTCGGTGCGGCAGACGAGCACGTCGGGCATGATGCCGATCTCGCGCAGCTTGGCGACGCTCTGCTGGGTGGGCTTGGTCTTGACCTCCTTGGCGGCCGCGATGAACGGAACATAGGTCAGGTGGATGAACATCGAGTTGTCGCGCCCGACTTCGAGCGCCAGCTGGCGGATCGCTTCGAGGAAAATCAACCCTTCGATGTCGCCGACGGTGCCGCCGAGTTCGACGAGGATGACGTCCGGTCCCTCGGCTTCCAAGGCGCGGACGCGGTCCTTGATCTCGTTGGAAATGTGGGGAATCATCTGGATCGTACCGCCGAGGTAGTCGCCGCGGCGTTCCTTGTGGAGGACGTCCCAGTAGATGCTGCCGGCGGTGATATTGCTTTTCTGCGAGGTCGGTTGCCCGGTGTAGCGCTCGTAGTGGCCCAGATCGAGGTCGGTTTCGGCGCCGTCGTCGGTCACGTAGACTTCGCCATGCTGGTAGGGGCTCATGGTGCCCGGATCCACGTTGAGGTAGGGATCCATCTTGAGCATGCGGATGCTGAGTCCGCGATTAATCAGCAACCGGCCGACCGAAGCGGCCGTGATGCCCTTGCCCAAGGATGAAACCACGCCGCCCGTGATGAATAGAAATTTCGCCATTAAATTGCCCCAACTTTAGAGAGTTACACCGTTCAAAAAATATGGGGGCGGATGCTAGCCCCTACCCCCGACCCGCCCCAAGCCAAAAATCCAACTATCCAGAAAAATCTGGTCGCAGGTGCCTGCCGGCACCGCCTAAAACCCGGCAAACGGGGTTGTTTTTTGCAACCCCGACCTGTAACGTGGGCGCATATTTTTGGATAGTTTGCCCCAACCGATCAACCCGGAGCGAGAGAGAATGAACCAGACCCTGAAAACGCACGTTCTGCGAGCCACCACGCTAGCCGCCCTGTGCGCCGCCAACACCTTCGCGATCCCGAACCCCATCGATGGCGGGACCACCTACACGAACGCCACCGATGCCACCGTCAAAGGCACGCTGCAGGTCGGCTTTTTCGATCCGAACAACACCTTGATCGTCGCCAATGGCTCCAAGTTGAAAGCCGAGGAACTGGTGGTCGGCTTCAACAAGGACACCACCAACAACCTCGTATCCGTTACGAGCGGGTCCTGGTTGGTGGTCGGCGACGCCTCCACGAACGGGCTGGCGCCAACCGGCGGCATCGTGGTGGGTGGTGCCGACGGCGAAGAAGCGATTCTCGTCGACAACGCCTCCAAACTGGAGGGCGACTATCTCTATTTCGGACTGAGCGCCAACGATAGCGCGATCATCACCCTCGCCGGGGAGGACTCGGAGCTGAACATCGCACAGGATGCCTATGTCGGCTACATCGGCTCCTCCAACACCGTGGAGGTCGGCAGCGGGGCCGCCATGAATGTCGGCGGATTGCTCACGGTCGGCTCGGCCGCGGGGTCCAACAACTACGTCAACGTATCCGGCGACCTCTTCGTGAATACCACCAACGACATCCAGGTCCTCGGAGACGACAACGGGATCAATGTCGAAAGCGGAGGAACCCTGCAGGTGGGCGGCGACGTCGACACGAGCACGATCGACGACCTCGGCATCGACCTGCAGTCGAACTCGAACCTCGAGCTCGGCGGCGAACTGACCCTGGGCAAAAACAAGATCGACGGCAACCTCAACATCATCCTGAACGACGACCTGTCGACGGAAACCGCCATCTGGCAGTCCGACGCGCTGACCGCGGTCGGCAAAACCAGCTCGTACAACAGCCTGACGTTCACCAACGGCGCCACCGGCATTGCCAGCAACTACTTCCTGCTGGGCCAAAATTCCGGCGCGAACTACAACGAACTCAACGTCGGCGGAACGGGCTCCACGTTCACCGCCACGACCCATCTGTCCGTTGGCGGCTATGGCAAATACAATGAACTCAACATCGGCTCCGCCGGATCGGTAGACGTGCAGGGAACGCTGTATGTCGGCTACAACGAATCGGCCACCGGAAACGCGGTCAACGTCGGAAGCAACGGCACCCTGAACGTCGAGGGCACCGTACTCGTCGGCGCCAACGGCGGCAGCAACGAGTTCAACATCGACCATGGCCAAGTTACCGCCAACGGCGACTTCGTGGTCGGGCGCACCTCCGCCAACAACACCTACACCCAGACCGGCGGCACCAACACCGTTGCCGGCGAATTCATCATCGGCAAGACCGAGAGCGCCTCCGGCACCACCGGAACCGTGAACAGCACCGACACGCCCAACACTTCGGGCAATCTGGCCATGGTGGAAGACGATGCCCTGCTCGACCTCCAGAGCCTGACCGTTGGACTCGAAGGCAGCGGCAGCATCCTGGCCATCCGCGATGGCGCCACGGTCAACGTCGACGGCGACGCGGTCATCGGCGAATCCGTCGGCGACAACTACATCTACCTGCAGCGCGACTCCAACACCCAGTTCAACGTCGCGGGCGATCTGGTGGTGGGCAAGGAAGGCGGCAGCAACCGCTTCGCGATCTATGGCGGCACCGCCACCATCGACGGCAACCTCTACCTCGGCGCCAGCACCAACCAGCACGAGGTGAAAAACTTCATCCATCTCGAAACCTCCAACGCCGTGCTCAACGTGGCAAACGCCCTCTACATCGGCGCATCGAACTCGCTCAACACCCTCGATCTCGCCGACGGCGCAACCGCCACGGCCCAGGATCTGTTCGTCGGCGCATACGAAGGCGTCTCCAACAACGTGGTCACCGTCAGCGGCGAAGACTCCCTGCTGACCGTTTCCAACAAACTCACGATCGGCTCCACCAGCGGCTCGGACAACGCCGTCTACGTCAATGACGGCGGAACACTGGCGGTGGAACAATCCAACATCGTCATTGCCGGCACCAACAACACCCTGACGATCGAAAGCGGCGGCATACTCAAAACCGCCAGCTGGGATTTTTCGGCCATGACCAACAGCATGACCAACATCGTGCTTTCCGCCGACTCCACCCTGCACCTGCTTGGCGTCCTCAGCGGCACCAACGCGGTCGACGGCGAATTCAATGTGATCCTCGACGGCACCGACGCATCGTGGGAAGGCGAAAACCTCTATGTCGGCCGCGAGACCGACAACAACTCGCTCACCCTCACCAACGGCGCCCAGGCCGTTGCGTCGAAAAAACTCTACATCGGCTACGAGTCGTCCGACAACACCGTGACCGTCGGCGGCGCCGGGTCCCTGCTCGATGTCGGCACCGATCTTTATATCGGCACCATGGATGAGGATTCGACCCACAACACGCTCGAAGCGCTCGCCGGCGCCTCCGTCCTGGTTGGAAACGATATGTACCTCTACCGCGGAGCCGTGCTCAAGATCGACTCCATCTCCCAGGTGAGCGTGGAGGGCGACTATATGCAGGACGGCTACTCGACCCTGTACGTCGGCGTCAGCAGCAACCAAGCCGACAACATCAACCTCGTCGTCGAGGGAACGGTGGCCTTCTCCAACAGCATCGACCAGGCCTCCTATCCGGTCATCGCGGTTTACGACGACGGCGTCGGCGAATCGAACGTGGTGAGCATCGTGAAGGCCGACAGCATCACGGCCGATGGAGAGGCACTGACCTCCGGCACCATCGGAGCCTACGTGCAGACCAACCTGTTGCTTGGCTTCTCCACCACGGTCTCCAATGCCAACGGCTACAGCTACATCGTCCTCGACGACTTCATCACGCGCACCATCGCAGACGCGGGCGACCTCGAAGGCGAGCTGCGCCAAATCGCCGACGAGATCAACGCCATGGATATCGCCGGCAACGCGAATGCGTCCAACATGGTCGACATCATCTCCGGCATGTCGAGTGCCTCGGAAATCAGCGAAGCCTTCGACGCCTACTACGGCCAGAAGCAAAGCTCCGTTCCGGCGCACAACGTCATCAACATGGGCCTGCAGTCCGTGTCCGAGCAACTCACCGTCCGCGCCGACAACACCCGCGCCCGCAGAGGGGCCGCCTCGGCCGACGTTTCCGCGAACACGCCGGCGGGGGCCTCCGGCCCGCACCAGGCGGAGCAGGAGCTGCAAGGCTGGATCAGCGCCTACGGCACCTGGGGCGAAAAGGATAGCGCCGGCGGATTCGGCGGCTATGACGTCGACATCGGCGGCTTCATGGTCGGCGCCGACATGGCGGTGGCCGAAAACATCCTCTTCGGTTTGGCCGGCGGCCGCGGCACCGGAACCGCCGACAAGGGCGACGGCGCCGAGACCGACACCAAAACGATCTACGCGGCGGCCTACGCCTCGATGGGCACGCAGGACTGGTTTGCCGACGGCGGCATCATCTTCGGGGCCTCCGACATCGACACCACCTATGGCACGACCTTCGACACCACCGCCGACTACAGCGCCCGCAATCTAGCGTTCTACCTCGGCGGCGGCAAGGAGATGACCGGGAAATACCTGATCTACACCCCGCAAATCTCCTTCCTGGGCAACTACTACAAGCAGGATGGCTTCACCGAAGAGGCCTCCAACGCCGTCGAACGCGACGTCGAAGGCTTCGACACCTTCTACCTGCAAAGCTCGCTCGGATGCAGCATGGGCATGTACATGGGATTGGGCAACATCACCTTCAAACCCGAAATCCGCGCCCACTGGCTGCACGAATGGCTGGACGGACGCAAGAACCTGCACTACACGCTGGTTGGCGGCAACGGCGAAGACTATCTGCTGAACCTTCAGGCTCCGGAAGAGGACATCCTCAAGCTCGGCGTTGGCGCAGCCGCCAAGCTGGGTGAATACCTGGAAGTCCGCGCGGATCTCGACACCCGCATGGGCAAGGACTATTCCGACTACACCCTGCTCGGATCGCTCCGCTACCAGTTCTAAACTCCGTACGCGGAAATGGAAAAGGGATCGCCTCGGCGATCCCTTTTTCGTGTCCGGCGGCGGCTACCGCACGGGGCAGCGTTGCGCCCCCATCCCGTCGACACCGACCTCGACCACGTCGCCGGGGTTCATCAGCACCTTCGGGTTCCGCGCCGAGCCGATCCCATCGGGCGTCCCGGTCGAAATCACATCGCCGGGCAACAGCGTCATGCCTTGCGAAACATATTCGATCAGGAACGGCACCTTGAACATCATGTTGGACGTGTTTCCGTCCTGCAGCAGAGTGCCGTTGTGTTTTTGCCAAACGCGCAAGGCATCGATATCCCCAAGCTCGTCCGGAGTCACCAAAAACGGCCCCATCGGGCAGAAGGTGTCGAATCCTTTTCCGCGCATCCACTGGCCGTTGGCCTTCTGCACGATGCGTTCCGTGACATCGTTGAGCACCGTGAAGCCCGCCACATACTCCATGGCATCGGCCGCCTTGACTTGGGAGGCCGTCTTTCCGATCACGACGGCCAGCTCGGCCTCGCCATCGACCACGCGGGCCTCGGCAGGGAGGACGATATCGTCGTTGGGCCCGTTGATGGCGGAGGTCGCCTTCGAGAAAAGGATCGGCTCCGACGGGATCTCTCGCCCGAATTCCTTGGCATGGTCGGCATAGTTTGCCCCGACGCAGATGATCTTCGAAGGCCGCGCCAGCGGCGGCCCCAGCCGGACTTCGGCGGCATCCACATACGATGCCCCCGGATCGTCCAGCAAGACCCGCAGCTGCCCCAACCCGTTGTTGGCAAAAAAATGCTCGTTGAAATCCTCGATATGGAAGGCCAACGCCCGAACATCGAGAATCCGTCCATCGCCCATCCAAACGCCCGGGCGCTCTTTTCCCTTTTCTCCAAACCGAACCAGTTTCATACTACCTCCAGAAATAGAGGAACAACGTAGAATGTGCGGACGCTTTACACAAACCAAAACCCGGGAGGAAGTGCTGGCCAGTTGGCCGACATCGAACTGCCCCCGCTCTTCCATCGCCGCTACAACATTGCGCCGACGCAGCGCATCGCCGTCATCCGGCAACAAACGCCCCCCCGGGCCGAGGAGTGCCTCTGGGGGTTCGAACCCCCGCGCGCCGGCTCCATGGTTATCAACGCCCGATCCGAAACCCTGGCCGAACGCCCCATGTTCAAGGATCTGCTTTCGGCCAACCGCTGCCTCATCCCCGCCGACGGCTTCTACGAATGGAATGGCAAGCAATCCTATTATTTCCAGCTCCCCGACCGGCAACTCTTCGCCTTCGCCGGGCTTTGGCGCGAAAACCGCTGCGTCATCGTCACCCGCGCCGCCGACCAAAACATGCACGGCATCCACGACCGCATGCCCGTCATCATCCTTTCCCCTCAATGGCAAAGCTGGCTGGACACTTCGCGCCCGGCGGCGTTTGCGCTCGCGGGCGCGGGCGCCCCGCCGCCACTCACCGCCCGGCCCGTCTCGCGGCGGGTCAACCGCGTGGCCAACGACGGACCGGAATGCCTGGAACCCGGGGAGGTACAAACCGGTCTGGCCTTGTTTCCCGAGGGGGAGTGAGATAGCTTTTTGCCAACCCTTTGGAGGATGTAATGAAGATTCTTGTACTGAACGGCCCCAACCTGAATTTGCTTGGCACACGCGAGCCGGAGATCTACGGCTTCGAAACGCTGGCCGATATCGAAACCGAAATGAAAACGGCCTTCCCGGATGTCGAGATCGATTTCCGCCAGTCCAACTCCGAGGCGGACCTGATGACCTGGATCGGCGAATCGCGCGGGCAATTCGACGGCATCGTCATCAACCCAGCGGCCTTCACGCATACCAGCCTCGGGCTGTGCGACGCGCTGAAGGCGGTCGCGGACGCCGTGCCCGCCGTTGAAATCCATTTGAGCAACACGCACAAGCGCGAGGAGATCCGGCACAAGAGCCTGACGGCGCCGGCATGCATCGGACAGATCATGGGCTTTCAGGGATTCGGCTACACGCTGGCATTGCGCGCGTTGGTGCACCACCTGGAACGTTAGCCGCAAGCGGCCGCTCGGCGGAACCGCCGGAAGGCGGGACTACGGCTTTTTCCTGACGACGAGCTTGCGGAAGGC
>NZ_JBFJYW010000097.1:0-11679 GCF_041622395.1 Pontiella sp.
GGGTCGCAGGCTCTGCGACCAAGGCACGGAGCCCGTGCCCCTCCCCACACGAACCCGACCCGACTACGGTTTCCTCTCCGGGGATCGGGTTGGCGGAAAACACCGGATCGGAATCCGGTGCTACGGAATATTTCTGAATACGCAGGCAGAACGTCGGCTATGATTCGGGACCGGCTTCTTTTCATGAGCCTTTTCCATGGATTCGAAAAAACGATTGGAAACGGCAGGGGAGGGGGATCATTTCGACCTATTGTTTTGTCGAACCGCGCCGTCTACGCGTCGGCTCTTCCGGCGCCATTTTCACCAGTTTTGGATCGAAGCGGGCAATGATGTCCACGAGGTCGGTCTGCGCGGCCATCACTTCGTGAATATCCTTGTAGCCCATCGGCACTTCGTCGAGTCCGGCGGAGATGAGCACCACGTCGTGTTCGGCCAAAAAGCGTTTGGCCTGGCTCCACGAGCAGCAGTTTTTGGTGGCGGTGCGGCTCATCGCCCGCCCGGCGCCGTGCGATGCCGAGTTCATGGATTCCGCGTTGCCCTTGCCGCGCACCACGAAGCCGGGCGTCGCCATCGAGCCGGGGATGATGCCGAGCGTTTCCCGGGTTGCGGGCGTCGCTCCTTTGCGGTGGACGATCACCTCCTTGCCGAAGTGGGTTTCCTTCCACGCAAAGTTATGGTGGTTTTCCACGTCCGCCAGCACCAGCGCGCCCAGGTTTTTGGCAATGGCCCGGTGGATCAATTCGTGGTTGGCCGCGGCATACCGGCCCATCAGCAGCATGGCTTGCCAATATTCCTGCCCGCAGGCGGAATCCAGCGCCAGCCAGGCCAGGTGTTTCAAGTGTTTCGGCAACTCCGGGTGGAGCTCCATCGCCCGTTGGCTATAGTACTTCGCGACCTCGCCGCCCGTGCCGCGGCTGCCGCTGTGTGACAGCAAAGCCGTATAGGTACCCGCCGCCAGTCCGAGTTCCGGTTTTTCGAGCGTCAGCGTTCCGAATTCCACGAAGTGGTTGCCCGAACCGCTCGATCCCAGCTGGAACCACGCCTTGTCCTTGTGCTTCTTCGTCACCGGGCTCACCGACCAGTCGGCATCCATCACGGCGTGTTCGTGCCGTTTCGAAAACCCCGCGCCGACGCCGAACTCGGTCTCGCGCTCCAGCGCGTTGCGCAGCCGCCCCTCCTCGCCGCGGATGTGCGACACCGGAAGGTCCAGCACCGTCATCTTCATGCGGCACGCGATATCCATTCCGACCGCGTAGGGGATCACGCAATTCTCCGTCGCCAGCACGCCGCCGATCGGCAATCCATAACCGATATGCGCGTCCGGCATCAGGGCTCCCGCCGTCGAAACCGGCAGGGCGCACGCATGGTTCATCTGCTCGATGGCGCCAGCCTCCAGCCCCGCGCCCCAAATCCGATAGGGCGCCGGCGACTCGCGCGGCTGGAATGTCCGCGCGGCGGCCGCTTCCGGATGGGCCGTCAGCGCCTCCGACAGCGCCCCGAAAACCTCGTCGTCCGCGAAGTCCGCCGGCGACTCGAGTACGGCGCAAACACGCGCCAGCAGCTCGCGCTTTTTAATGCCCTTCGCGGCGGCACGCCGCGCCGCGCCGATGGCTTCCTTCAGCGCGGCACCCTGCGGTACGCCCAGCTTGATTGGATCCTTCGGTTTCATGGAAAAGGGTTGCCGTGCCGCCTGTTCGGCGCTGCGGCGGACGTTGGCTACGCGTAATACTCCTCAATCACCTTCCAGGCCTCTTCGGCGGTGTTGCAGAAGGTGATGATGTCGAGGTCGGTCGGGCTGATGAGGCCGCATTCGGCCAGATATTCCCAATCGACCAGCCGCTTCCAGTGCTCGGCATCGAACAGGACGACGGGCATCGGGGCGATCTTCTTGGTTTGGATCAGCGTCAGGGCCTCGAACAGCTCGTCGAACGTGCCGAAGCCGCCGGGGAAAATGACGACCGCCTTGGCGCGTTGCAGGAAGTGCATCTTGCGCATGTGGAAATAGTGGAACTCGAAGTTCAGCTCGGGGGTGACGTAGGGATTGGCCTTTTGCTCGAACGGCAACTGGATGTTGAGCGAGATCGATTTGCAGCCGTTTTCGGTGGCGCCGCGGTTGCCGGCCTCCATGATGCCGCCGCCTCCGCCGGTGATGACCACGTATTCGCACTCGTGGTTGGTCTGGCAGGTGGTGCTGACGATGGCCGCCAGCTTGCGGGCTTCCTCGTAGTAGGGCACGAGGCCGGCGAGCTTGGGGTTCTTGCAGTCCGCCGCCTTTTCGGGCGAGGGGATGCGCGCGCTTCCGAACATGACGATCGTCGATTTCACGCCCTCTTCGGTCATGGTGACTTCCGGATGCAGGTATTCCAGCTGAAGCCGGACCGGGCGGCAGTGGGGCGAGTTGAGAAACGGGATGTTTTCGTAGGCTTTCGGTGGATCGATCATTTATTATTTCCTTCCTGCTTTTCAAATTCCTTGCGGCGTTTGCGGCCTGCGGTAACACCCCAGGCGATGGAGCCCGCAATGCATACCAGCACTATGATGAAACCATACATGTGTAACCTCCATACTAGTGAAGGCATTAAATCGATTCCCCCGTCGAAATGCCAATCCATTTAGCGGGCAGTTTCCTTCGGGAATAAAGTTTGTAGTTCCGGTGTTCGGCGGTTTAGATTCCGCCCCTTCTAAAAAAGCCCGCCAGAAGGCGGAACAACAAACCTTTCATGAAATTAGCTCCCCTCCAGTTTGGTTCGGTCGTGATCGACTTTCCCGTGGTGCTCGCCCCGATGGCGGGCTACACGGATGCCGCGATGCGTACGCTTTGCCTCGAGCACGGCGCCGGCGCGGTCTATACCGAGCTCACCAGCGCCGAGGGCATCCGCCGCGACTCCGAAAAAACCTTCCAGGTGCTCGACGCCGCCCGGGACGAGCACCCGATCGCGGGGCATCTTTTCGGGCGCGATCCGCAGGCGATGGCCGAGGCCGCGAAATACGTGGAGCAGACCGGGCGCTTCGACTGGGTCGACATCAATTGCGGCTGTCCCGTAAAGAAGGTGGTATCGCGCGGGGCGGGGGCGGCGCTGCTCAAGGATTTGCCGCACATGGCGAAGATTGTCGAGGCGGTGAAGGGCGCGGTTTCCCTGCCTGTTTCCGTCAAGACCCGCATCGGATTCAACCACGAGACCGCCGACCATCTCGAAATCGCCAAGGTGGTCGAAGCCAGCGGCGCGGATATGATCGCCGTGCATGCCCGCCTCGCCAAAAACTTCCACGGCGGCGACCCCGCCTGGGAGACGCTCGGCGAAATGAAGCAGGCGCTGAAGATTCCGATCATCGGCAATGGCGGCGTCAACTCGGCCGAAGATGCCGAAACGATGGTTGCCGTCTCCGGCGTCGATGGCGTGATGATCGGCCGCGGCGCCATCGGAAATCCGTGGATCTTCGAACAGATCAGATACGGCGGGCGGGACGCCTGCGAACCGGGGTTGGCCGCGCGCCGAGCCCTGATGGCGGAGCACCTGCAACGCCTGGTGGCGCTGAACGAATTGAAGCAAAAGGCGTCAAGCCGGCCCACCAAGCACTCGCCCGAGGAATCGGCCTGCGTCCAGTTCCGCACCCATATTCCCTACTATGTGAAGGGATTGTTTGATAAGAAGCAGCTTCTGATGAAGCTCGCCCATCTCTTGACGGTCGATGCCATCATGGAAGAGGTGGACATTTTAATGCAGAAAAACATGCGTGATGAGTGAAGCGCGAGACGGGATGGCCGACAGGGTGCATCACGGTTGAATCGCCACTATTCACCAAAAGGAACCTATGACCGAAGAAATTGAAATGAACGTGGGCCCCCAGCCGCTGGATGCCCTCATGACCGAAAAGAACATCAAGAACAACGATCTGGTATCGATCGCCCCGCCGGGGTTCATCACCCACAAGCAAATCCAGAAAGGCCGCAAGGGCCGCCGCCTGACGATGCACATGCAGCAGAAGATCCTCGACGCGCTGAACATCTACAGCGCCCCCGAATCGTACGAATGGAAAGACCTGTTCACCTATCGCGGCAAAAAGCCCTTATAGACCGCATCGTTCTCCGCAGGTTCAGTCGCCGATCCAAATGAGCTTCAGGCGGCCGAACTTGCGGGTGTCGGCCTCGTTCAGCCACGTGTTGAATTCGGCGTCGTATTGAAGGGCCGTCTCGTTCCACGTCCACCAGCCGCCTGCCATGGAAACGTCGCCGTCGAGGGCATCGCTGAATTCGGCGACGACCGCGAGGTAGGGATCGGGGCGGATCGGGCGGTTGATCGCGAAGCCGCCATATTCCATCGAAAGCACCGAGCCGGGGCGTGAATCGGGATCGTCCGGTTCGGAACCGAGGGCAAACTCGGCCACATTGCGCGCCCCGTCGTCATCGGCGTCGTCCATGGCGTTGGTTTCGGAGCCCAGACTGTAGCCCGCAATCCAGGCCGCGTAGTCCGACGCCGGCGCACCATCGGGGTGGAACACCAGCAACACGGAATGTAGATCCCCGGGATAGTCGTTGTTCGCAATCGACAGCACACCGCAGGGCGCCATGCGTCCGTCAAGCCCGCTGCGGTCGAGGGTGACGGTCAGCGTGCCGCTGTCCGTACCTTCGCCGAACGGCGTGGTTACGGTCGAAATCGCCCCCCACGGCAGGTTGCCGTCGAACACGCTGGGCCAGACGCTGATGCTTCCGTCGGTGCCGCCCTCGCGCACCAGCGGGATCTGCACCGAGTCCTGTCCCGGCGGAACGACCAGCAGGGTGTCGGCCAGCTGCGGGCGGATCTGCCCGGGTTTGGTTTCGTCGTCGCGGATGTTGATCGCCAGCGTGCTGTTCCACTCGGAGACGCATGCGCCGCCCGCGGGGTTGGACAACGTGACGCGCAACTGCTTGGTGCCGTCCTTGTCGGCGTCGTCGAGCAGGGGGACCGGGCAGGCGACGCGGGTGACGCCGCTGGGGAAAACCACCGCGATTGGGGCGAAGGCCGTATAGTCCACGCCGGCCACGGCGGTGCCGGGATCGGCGGCCAAGGAGAGCTCGCACGAAACCGCGCGGGTGCTCGGAACCACCCGCTCGACCCAAACCTGCGCTTGCGCATTGGTTTCGTCCACGCTCATCTCGCTGGCGTAATCGGCCATGATAATGATGTCGGAGTCTTCCACGTTGATGTCGAGCGTGGCATTCGCGCCGGCTTCGGTTGCGCCGAATCCGGTTCCGAGGGTCACCGAAAAGCCCTCCGTCCACTCATACTCGCTATCGGGAAGAAGGGCGACCGTCAGGTTGGTTGCCGTCTGGCCGGCGGCAAAAAACAGCGTGTTGGCCGTCTTCTCGAAATCGACATCCTCGACCGCCTGGGCTTTTCCGCCGTTCCAAACGCGGTATGCGATCAGGGCCGGTTGGGCCAGGTTTCCGGTGCGGGTGACGGGCACCGTGACGGTGCCGTCGCCTTCGTGCACCCAAAGCGCCTCGGCGGGCAGATTGACCACCGCCGCCTCGGCCGCGAAGGCCGGGCGAGCGCCCCCGGCGGCAACGAACGCGGATTCGCCGCCGCTCCCGTAGGCGCGCAGCTGATAGAGCGCGTTTTCTCCCGCGGCGATCTCGGTGTCGATGTAGTCCGTCGCGTTTCCGTCAAGGGTGGCGAGCAGTTCGTAGCCGGTGGTTTGAAGCCGGTACAGCCGCAGGCCGTCGGCGCGGAAGTCGGCGTAGGGATTCCATGAAATGCGCAGGCCGGTTGCGGCCGGCATGCAATACGGGGCGACCGGGGCCGACGGGATGGTTGCGCAAACGACCGACTGGGTCTGCACGGACTGGGCGGTGCCGTCGAGCCGCAGGGTGGCCAGTTCGTAGAACAGGGTGGCTCCCGGCGTGGCGTTGGTGTCCACAAAGCCCGAAGCCACCGTTTGTTCGCCGGGCAGCAGGTCGGTGAACGGACCGGAGGCCGAGGGGGCGCTCCGCAGCGTCCATCGGCTGTAGGCGCGCCCGCTGGCGTCGAAATCAACCTGTACGCCGGCGGGGGTTTCCAGCAGCGCGGCGGTGCCCGGCGCGGCGGCGGCCCGGGCGGCCGGCAGACCATTGCTCCACACGCTGGAGACGGCGGTTTGCGGGGCGGTCTGGCCGAAGGCATCGACCGCCTCGATCCAATAGTGGTTGTCCGGCAAGGGGGCTTCGTCGAGGAATCCCGGCTGGGTGCGCGGGGCCGGAGTCAGGAGGGTTTGGGGTCCTGTCTCCGCCGGGGCGCGCCACACGCGGTAGCCGGCCGCGTCGGCGGTCGGGGCCCAACTGAGCCAAACGCCGTCGGAGAAGGCCGCGACGTCGGGGGTTTCGACCGCTTCAGGCTCCGCCAGCACCGTAAATGAAACGGACTGCTCTTCCCAGTCGCCTTGAAGGGTCAGGCAACCGGCGGCCAAGGTGTGCAGGCCGTTGGTCAACGGCCGGGTTGCCGGCACTTCGCCGGAGAGGTTGGCTTCGTCGATGGTGAACCAGCGGGTCACCTCCGTGCCGTCGAGCAGAATGCGGAAGCTTTCGGGAACGATCCCCTGCGAATCCGCCGTTGAAACCGTGAAGGCGGGCGTGCGGGTCGTGATGGTTTCGGCATCCGCGGGGGTGAAGGTCCATGCGGCGGGGGCCGGGGCCGACCAGGCGGTCGAGCCGGTTGCGGCCTCCGAAAGCAGGGTGCCGGATTGGCCCGCCCGCTCGGGCAGGATCATGGCGGCTTCGCCGGCGGGCAGGATGCCCGCCGGACCGCCGTCGAGTAGTTCCAGCCGTAGATTGCCGGCCATGTTTTCGGCATAGATTTTGCCGTCGGTATAGATGCCGAAGTCGGTGCGGATGGCGGCCCTGGACACGACGGGGTCGCTGGATTCGGTCGTCCGGGCAAGCGTCTCGGCAAAAGCACTCGACGCCCGCATGGCCCCCGTCGGGGGAGCGGAAAACTCAAACGGTTTATAGGAGCCTTCTTCCGTCCAGTTGATCAGCCATTTTTCGACGACGCTGCCGGGCGTTTCGGAGACGATGCCCACGCTGTCGGGGACCCCCAGCGCGGTGTCGAGCATTCCGCCGAGGGTCTTGTGGACCCGCAGGCGCATGCAACGGCGCGGTGTGTCTTTCCACTCCTGCAGCGTGTTGCGCAAGCTGATCGTCAGCAGGTTGGCCCCCTGGACCAGCATTCCTTTGCCGACGTAGACCGTCAGTCCTTCCGCGGCGGCCGCCTCGATAAAGGCATCCGTGCCGTCGCAAAACCGCAGGTTCAGGTAGCCGGAAAGCAAATCGGTTCCGACTTGGATGCCCGTTCCCTCCTGGATCTGCATGCCGACGAAAACCGTTTCGCCCAGGCCTCCGCTGATTTCATCGCGCACCGCGGCCCGATAAACACTGGTGACGATGGCAAACGGGATATCGATCCTTTCCGCAACTTCCAGCTCAACCCCGCCTTTAACCGCGCTGATCGCAACATCGCCGAAAACCCAACCCGGCACCGCCTGGTCGCTATCCAGATCGGCATAGGCATGGAAGGAGTGAACGCCGCCGCTATCGGTGCGGGACCAGCCGCTATCCAACCGAATGGGCGAACCCTCGGCCGGTTCGATTTTCACGCCGACATCGCCCTGGAGTTGGTTTGATTTTTGAATGCTGGAATATCCGCCGGCATCGGTCTGGATATACGGGGTGACGTAGGACGTGACGACGGAATAACTCACGCCGGCGCCGTACGAGTTCCGCAGTTCAACCCCCAGCGGTTTGTAGAAATGAATTTGACACACAAAGCGGGCCTCGATGGTGACGATCTCCCTGCCGCCACTTCCGTTGTCCTGCTCCCATGAGACGTTGGCAATGATAACCCCTCCGCCGAGGGCCACATCCGTATCGCGGGGGATTTCTATCTCCTGGGAAAAGCTGGTCCCTTCCATTCCGTTGATGGAGTAGGTTGGTGAATCGCCGGTTCCGCCCGCGTAGTGGAAGGTATATTCCACGGAGGCGCTCTTTTTAATGCGGTAGAGCATCACGTGCTTTTCCAGGGAATAGACGTCGGAGAGGTAGTCCGCTTTTTCTTCCAGGAAGTCGGCGCCATTGACCTGGACCGTTAGCGTCCAATTTGAATTGCCGTTGGGCTCGTCCACGGTGTGGGTGTTGGCGTCCGATCGGACGGCCAGGGAAACGAGCGAAAAAAGAATCAAGGCCAGAGATTTGCGGATCGACAACATGGCGACCTCCCACGGTTATAAAGGTTGGTTCTCTTGTGCATTGTGAGAACTGTTTTTGCAAAATTAAGTTTTGCGGTTCTGCGGCGCGAAACGGTTCCCCGGAGGGCCATGACGGATCGGATGCGCCGGCGGGGAGGGGCTATTATTCGGTTCTTTCTGTTTTTTATAGGCGGAGCGGGCGGGTATCATTTCGCGCATTGATGGAGATTCCGATTATGGCGAAGCAATGGATTAATGTGGCGGGGGCGCGGGAGCACAACCTGAAGGATGTGCACGTCAAGATCCCGCGCGACGAGTTGACGGTGGTAACGGGGCTGAGCGGTTCGGGAAAGTCGTCGCTGGCGTTCGACACGATCTATGCCGAGGGGCAGCGCAAGTATGTGGAGAGCCTTTCGGCCTACGCGCGCCAGTTTTTGGGGCAAATGCAGAAGCCGGACGTGGACTACATCGAAGGGCTCTCGCCGGCGGTGTCGATCGAACAGCGCACGGCGGGGTCGAACCCGCGCTCGATCGTGGCCACGACGACCGAGATCTACGACTATCTCCGCCTGCTGTTCGCCAGCATCGGCAAGGCGCACTGCTACCAATGCGGCAAGCCCGTCACCAGCCAGAGCGCCGAGGAGATCGTCGAGCAGTTGATGCTGCTGCCCGCCAAAACCAAGCTGATGATCCTGGCGCCGATGGTGCGCGGCCGCAAGGGCGAGCACGTCGAGGTGTTCGAGCAGATCCGCAAGCAGGGCTTTGTCCGCGCCCGCGTCGATGGCGAGGTCTACGAAATCGAAAACGTCCCGAAGCTCAAGAAAACCTTCAAGCACACCATCGATGCGGTGGTGGATCGGCTGTCGATCGCCGCCGACATCCGCAGCCGCATGACCGACTCGGTCGAGCTGGCGCTGGGGCAGGCCGAGGGATTGGTGACGGCCTTGGTTGCCACCGAGGAGGGCGGCTGGGAGGAGCGGCTCTTTTCGGAGCACAACGCCTGCAACGACTGCGGCATCAGTTTCGACAAACTGGAGGCGCGCCACTTTTCGTTCAACAGCCCGTATGGCGCGTGCCCGACCTGCCATGGACTGGGCACCCAAATGGTGTTCGACGAGGATCAGGTGGTGCCGGACAAATCGCTGGCGATCGAGTCGTGCGTGCATCCGTGGCGCTACGGCGGGCGGCGCATGATCATCTACCACAAGAAGCTGCTGCAGGCCCTCGCCGAGCGGCACGGGATTGACCCGCGCACCCCGTTCGACGCGTTGCCGAAGGCCGTTCAGCGGGAACTCTTCCACGGCTCGGGCGACGAGGACATTGAATACTACATGCGCCGCCGCCTGATCAAAAAGCCGTTCAAAGGCGTTTTCCCGATGTTGATGGAACGGGTGGAGAGCAACGAGAACGAGGCGATGAGCCACTGGCTGCGCGGCTACATGACCCGCTGCATCTGCCCCGAATGCAACGGCGCGCGCCTGCGCCCGGCGGTGCTGGCCTGCTTGATGAACGGCCGCAACATCCGCGAAATCATCACCGACTCGGTGATCGATGCGCAACGGTTTTTCGACACGCTCGACCTGACGAAGCAGGAAGCCCTGATCACCAAGGAGATCCTCAAGGAGATCCGGTCGCGCCTCGGCTTCATGGTGAACGTGGGGCTGGATTATCTCACGCTCGACCGCGAGAGCGGCACGCTCTCCGGCGGCGAGGCGCAGCGCATCCGGCTGGCGACGCAGATCGGCGCGGGGCTCGTGGGCGTGGTCTATGTGCTGGACGAACCGAGCATCGGGCTGCACCAGCGCGACAACGACCGGCTGATCCATACGCTGCAGGGGCTGCGCGATCTGGGCAATACGGTGATTGTGGTCGAACACGACGAGCAGACGATCCGCACGGCCGACTTCGTGGTGGATATGGGGCCGGCCGCCGGCCGCCACGGCGGCGAAGTGGTGTTTGCCGGCAGAACCGACCGCTTGCTTGAGGCCGATACGCTGACGGCGAAATACCTGCGCGGCGAGTTGCAGGTCGAGGTGCCTGCCGCACGGATGAAACCCTTCAAGGGCTGGATCGAGCTGAAGGGGGCCGAGGCCAACAACCTCAAGAAGGTCAACGCCAAGTTCCCGCTGGGGCTGTTCACCTGCGTGACCGGGGTTTCGGGCAGCGGCAAGAGTACGCTGACCGACTTCACGCTCAAGCGCGCGCTGGCGCGCCATTTCAACGGGTCGAAGGATGCGCCCGGACCATACAAGAGCATCGAGGGGCTGGAGCTGGTCGATAAGATGATCGTGATCGACCAGTCGCCGATCGGCCGCACGCCGCGCTCGAATCCGGCCACCTATACCGGGGCGTTCACCGACATCCGCAACCTGTTCGCGACGCTGCCCGCCTCGAAGATGCGCGGCTACAAGCCGGGGCGCTTCAGCTTCAACGTCAAGGGCGGCCGCTGCGAGCGCTGCAAGGGCGACGGCATCCTGAAGATCGAAATGCACTTCCTGCCGGATGTCTATGTGCCGTGCGAGCAGTGCGATGAAAAGCGGTACAACAAGGAGACGCTGGAGGTCCACTACAAGGGCAAAAGCATCGCCGATGTGCTGGATATGACGATCAGCGAGGCGCAGGAATTTTTCGAGGCGGTGCCCAAGATCCAGCGCAAGATGAAGACGCTGATGGATGTCGGGCTCGGCTACCTGAAGCTCGGGCAGCCCGCCACGACCCTCTCCGGCGGCGAGGCGCAGCGCGTCAAGCTCTCCAGCGAGCTGAGCAAGCGCTCCACCGGGCAGACCGTCTACATCCTCGACGAGCCCACCACCGGGCTGCACTTCGCCGACGTCCACAAACTGCTCGAAGTGCTCGAGCGCCTGCGCGACGAGGGCAACACCGTCATCGTCATCGAGCACAACCTCGACATGATCAAGCGCGCCGACCATATCATCGATCTCGGTCCCGGCGGCGGCATCAACGGCGGCCGCGTCGTGGTTTCCGGTCCGCCCGAAAAGGTGGCCCAGTGCGAGGCGTCCTTCACCGGGCAGTATCTCAAGGAGCTCCTGTGATCGAGCGCATTGGCCGGTTTTTGGATGCGGGCACGGCGTCGTGCGCGGTGCTGGGGACGAACGGTTCCGGCAAAAGTTTGCTGGCGGTGGAATTGTTCGAAACCGCGCAGGCCGCCTGTTCGTTGGTGTCGCTCGAGCAGCAGATCGAGGTGATCGAGGAAGAGCGGCGCAACGACGATTCCGACTTTCTGGACTGTCCGGATCCCGGGCGCTCGGCCTTCGAATTCATTCAGGAGGGCGGGCCCGTTTCGCCGGAGCTGGAATCGCTCTTCGTGGATTTCCGGATGGAAGCGATCCTCGGGCGCGGCCTGAAGTATCTTTCGACGGGCGAATTCCGGAAGGTGCAGCTTTGCCGTGCGCTGGCGGAAAAGCCCCGGCGGTTGATTCTCGACGAGCCCTTCGACGGGTTGGATGCGGCCTCGCAATCGGA
>NZ_JBFJYW010000098.1:0-11665 GCF_041622395.1 Pontiella sp.
AGATGGTTTTTGACGTCGTCGCGCAACGCCTTCACCGATCGGTACCGATTCGCCGGCTTCAGCGCCAAGGCCTTCATGACAACGGCGTTGAGCGCCTTGGGAACGGCTTTGTTCGGGAAGGCCTTGGCCGGGGAGACGATGGTTCCCGCCAAGGTCCATTCGCGGATCTCGTCCGGGGAGCCGCGCAACGGCGGCTGCTGCGTCAGGAGGGCATACAGCAGGCACCCGAGCGCATAGACATCGGTCTGGAAGGTTTTGACGCCATTTTTTTCAAACTGCTCCGGCGCCATGTAGCCCGGCGTCCCCTTTAACTCGCCGGAAAGCGTCATGTTGTTGAGCAGGTCGGGATTGAACAGCATCGCGTCGAACTCGGAGCCTTCGCTCTCGTCGGAATCGGCGATTTTCCCCAGCCCCCAGTCGCAAATAAAAACCTCGCCGAAGCGCCCGACCTGGATGTTGTCGGGCTTCAGGTCCAGATGAAGCACCCGCTGGGAATGGGCATAGGAAACGGCATCGCACAGCTTCACGAAAATTTCGAGCAACTGTTCGCGCGGCATGCGGTTCTTTTTCAGGATCTCCGCCAGCGAGTCGCCGCGCTTCAGATCCATGGTGAAAAACGGACGGCCATCGGAGGAAAGGCCGATGTCGTGAATGGAGATAATGTTGGGATGCTCCAGCAACGCGGTCAACCGCGCTTCGCGCAGGAAGGGCTCATACATCTCCGAGGGCGCATTTGCCCGCAACTCGGCCATGGCCACCTGCCGGCCGGTCTTCGTGTCGAAAACCCGGCTGATTTTTTTCATGCCGCCGCGCGCCAGCGTTTCCTGGTCGGTATACCGGTCGCCATAGGTGCGCAGCTCCTGATAGATGGCGCCGTGCGTATTTTCGTCGGCCACGCCCTGCTCGTCGTACAACGACAAAAGGCTCGTTGCCATTTCCAAGAATCCATCATCCGGAGGAAGCGGCTTGTTCATGGGGACTCCAGTTCGTTTCGCAGATGGTTGATTTCGATGACCAAACGCTCCTTAACCCGATTCTTCAGCTTCACCACGGAGTTGGGTTTCACATCGAAACGAGCCGCGATCTCGGCGGTGCTTTTTCCGTCGATGCTCATCCGAAAGGCCTCGATGGCCCGCGCCGAAAAAAGGGTGGAAATATTTCTCAACGCCAACTGGACGATATGAAGCTTCCACTCCTCTTCGATGATTTTTCCCATCTCCGGCTCGTCCATGACCCGCGCGGAAGATTCCATTTCATCGGCCACGGCGCTGTGTTTGCGGGTTCGGCGCTCGGTCGACCGAATGTGGTCAAGCACCTGGTTGCGGATCAGCCGGCCAAGCCA
The DNA here is from genome assembly GCF_041622395.1 of Pontiella sp. NCBI lineage: Bacteria > Pseudomonadati > Kiritimatiellota > Kiritimatiellia > Kiritimatiellales > Pontiellaceae > Pontiella > Pontiella sp. The sequence continues at coordinate 1,343 of NZ_JBFJYW010000098.1, forward strand.
GGTGCGAAATTGCGCCCGGTCCTGGTCGTAGATGAAATCCGGCAGGCTTTTCCAGATCCGGAGCAAAATCTCCTGCGCCAGGTCGTCGAAATCCACCTGATACAAATTCATTTTATGCAGCACCATATGGATGAAGCCGCTGTAATAGCGCACGAACTCCTCCCAGGCCGCATCGTCGTCCTGGTTTTTCGCACGCAGCAATAGCGTCTGTCGGGTCTGCCACTCGTTTTTCATAGACCCCGACAAGCTATCAAACGAATGCGCCCCTGTCGCGCCAATTCCCCTCCCGGCAGAATCCGTACCCGCAGAGGGAGCACAACGGGATTCCACCGTTTCTTGACTGGACCTGCGGATGAAGATAACTATGGCGGCCTTTATCGGCGGAAACCCGCCATGTGGCATTCACCTCACGCAATCGGGAAATCTTGTTATGGATCGGAACCAAAAAGTCAGCATATGCATTGTCGGGGCGGGAAGCCGGGGGCGGTCCTATTCCAACTATTCAACGGACTTCCCGGACGAAGTCCACGTGGTCGGCGTGGCCGAACCGCGCGACTTCTACCGCAACGATCTGGTGGAAAAATACGCCATCCCGCCCGAGAACGTATTCAACTCCTGGCAGGAGCTGGCGGCCCACGACGGCCGCGTGGCCGACGCGGTCATCATTGCCACGCCCGACCAAAAGCACACCGCCGCGGCGCTGGCGCTGATCGACAAGGGCTACCACGTCCTGCTCGAAAAACCGATGGCCCCGACGCGGGAAGAGTGCGAACGGATCGTTGCCGCCGCCCGGGCCAAGAAGATCCTTTTCGGAGTCTGCCACGTGATGCGCTATACCCAGTATACCCAGAAGCTCAAACAGCTATTGGACGACGGCTTGATCGGAGAAATCGTCAGCATCCAGCACCTCGAGCCGGTCGGGTTTTCGCATCAGGCCCACTCCTATGTGCGCGGCCAGTGGAGCAACGAGAAAGAGAGCAGCTGCATGCTGCTGGCGAAATCCTGCCACGACATGGATTGGCTACGGTACATCGTCGGTTCGAAAATCGCCAAAGTCTCTTCGTTCGGCCACCTCCGGCATTTCACGGCCGCCAATAAACCCCAAGGCGCTTCCGAGCGTTGCGTCGATTGCCCGGTCGAACCCGATTGCCCCTACTCGGCCATCAAAATCTATCTCGACCTCGTGAAGAAGGGACATACCGGCTGGCCGGTCGACATCATCACCCCCGACACCACGGTCGCCGGCGTGCAAGCGGCGATTAAAACAGGACCGTACGGCCGCTGCGTCTATGCCTGCAACAACGATGTGGTGGACCATCAGGTCGTCGGCATGGAGTTCGAAAACGGTGCCAGCGGCGTCTTCACCATGACCGCCTTCTGCGAAGGTTCCGGCCGCAAAACCCGAATTTTCGGCACCAAAGGCGAACTGTACGGCGACGGCAAGATCATCGACCACTACGACTTCCTGGGCAAAAAGCACGCGCTCATCGATGCCTCGAAAGTCGGGGGCTCCATCGTCAGCGGCCACGGCGGCGGCGACTACGGCCTCATGAAAAAATTCATCGAAGCGGTGGCCACCAACGACCAAAGCGCCATCCTGTCCGGCCCGGTCGAGAGCCTCGAAACGCACACCAGCGTCTTCGCCGCCGAGGAAGCCCGGAAAACCGGCCGCGTCGTCGCGCTTTAACCCAAACCCGGGAAGGGAACCACTGATAAACCCAGATGGACACGGATACTCAATTAGAGATCGAGTTTGTTCCGTTCACCCGCCGGAGTAAGAACCTGTTCTGCCTATCCTGTTCATGAATCCGTGGTTCATTTACATTTCTAGGTTTAAATGACGGCGGATCGGCGGCGGGATCGAACGGGGTTTGCGCCGGGGCCGGCCGGGCTCGCCTTTGCAAGCCCCCGGTCCCTAAAGACAACAACTACTCTCGGTAGGCGCGCACCCGATAGAAGCGCGCCGCGTTCGTTGAAATGGAATCCACCACTTCGTTGGTAACTGCGGTGGGCGGATCGTTGGTATAGACCGGGATCCAAACCGGATCAATTAGGCTCTCGGTATATTCCAGCACTTGGAAAGCCTCTACCCCGCCCACCCACTCGACGCAGAAACCGGCGGCGCCGGCCGAGCACCCGATGACGCCCAAAGCCGACTCGGCATCGTTCGCATCGGTTCCGGCCACATATTCCTCGTAGTTGGAGAAACCGTCGGAATCGGAGTCGGCCGTGGTTTCGGCCGCAATCGCGGTCTCATCAAACACTGAGAGGCTGTTGGCGGTGGCCGTCAGGCGAATCGTATAGGCGCCATCCTCCGAAAACACCACATCGGTGTCGAGCGCCGCCGGATCGCCGACCGTGCCCCCCGCGACCTCCCAGATCGTAGACAACGGGTTCACGCAATCGACACTGCCCGACAGCGTGGCCACCGCACCGACGGCCTGGACGGCGCCGGCATCCACCCCGACGGGCATGGCCGAAAGTTCGCCGACTTCATCGTCCGTCAACGCGCGGTTATAGATCAGGAATTCATCGACGGCCCCGCAAAAGGGATGGCCCGAACCACTGACGTTGCCGCTGTGCAGCTTCGAGGTGGCCCGACACATCCCGACACCACCGGGATCAGTGTGTTTATTGAGCGCGGCCCCGTTGCCGGCGCCGAAACGGACGCCGTCGAGGTAGCCGCGGAACGCCGCCGGATCGACCTGCGTATCGGCATCGAGCACGATCGCAACGTGGTGCCAGCTGCCCGTCGAAAGGCCGTTGGTGCCCAGGTAGGTGGAACTCCATCCGTTTTCTCCGTTGTTCCAGCCGCCGACATACAACGTGTTTTCCGAGAGATAGCAATTGATTCCGCGCGTCGACCCGCCCTCTTCGAAAATCATCTGCGTTCCGTCCAGATCGTCCGCACGGAACCAGAACGCTACCGAGCGTTTGGTTATTCCCGAGACGAGGTTGAAATCGGCGGAGTCGGGAATCTGGACATAGTCATCCGCCCCATCGAACCAGAGCGCCCGATCCCAGATCCCGGCAATCCAGTTGCCGCCCGAGAGCGTGCCGGAATAGTCCTCTCCCGGCGAGGCATCGGCCACATCGCCATCGAAAGGATAACGCACCAAGGCCGGCAATGCGCCGAGGTCATGGATTTCAGCGTCGCCCAACGCTTCGTCGTAGATCACCAGTTCATCGAGCAGTCCGCTGAAATGGAAGGTATTCGTCGCAGTCGATGCCGACCACTCGCCATCATGGCAATAGGTCGATTGGGCAATGCCGCCCAAACAATTGTTGTCGCTGTGGGCGGAGAGAACGGAACCATTGCCGCTCGAAAATTCCACGCCATCGCGATAGGCCCGGAAGCCGTCATTGAGCAGCGCATCGTCCACATCCAGCACCATCGCCACATGATACCACCGGCCGGTAACGATTCCGCTGTCCGAAAGGAATGTGGTGCTCCAGGTATTCGCCCCCCGGTTCCAGCCGCCGACATACAGCGTGTCGCCGTCCAGATAGATATTGAATCCGCGCCAGCTGCCGCCTTCCTCATAGATCATCTGGCGGCCCGACGCGGTGTCGGTCTTGAACCACAGCGCCACCGTGCGTTGGGCAACATCGCAAAGGTTTAAGTCGGCGGCATCCGCAATCGCGACTTCGTCGTCCACGCCATCGAACGCCAGCGCCCCGGCAACCACGCCGCCGGCCGTCTGCCAGCTGCAACCGGACAGGGTTCCGTCATGCCCGCCGGCGGCGTCCGCCGCCAAGCTGCCGGATGCGGCATCGAACGGATAATAGAGTATCGTCGCGATATCGGCCGTCGCGGCCGTCAGGGTTGCAGGCACGAGCCCCACGGCGACGGGCTCCGCGACCGCATCGATTTCGACGGAAATTTCGTCGTACGATTCGTTCGTGCCGTCGGACGCGGTCAACCGGACCACATAACTTCCGGTTGCCGGAAACGTGATGGCCGTTGTTAGCGCGGAGGGCGCTTCGATCACGCAGCCGGCGGCGCCCGTTTCCACGCTCCAGGTCTGCGACGCCGAACCGCCGTCATCCTCGACCGCCCCGCTGAACACGATGCCGGAACCTTCCGTCAGCATGGCCTTGCGCTGCACCGGCGAGAGGATGGCAACCTCCGGCGCGTCATTGAATTCGGCGTCCACTTCCCGCACCGAAACCACCGTGGACTCGCCGGAAAACGTCAAGGCGATTTCGGCTTCGCCGTTCAAGGCGTCCGCATCCGCCGCGGCGGCGAGGGCCACGGTCTGGTACGTATCCCAGTTGTCGGCGGTGAACGTGAGGGTTGAACCGCCGCTGATCGACACATCGGCGTCGCCGGACACCGTCGCTTCGACCGTCTGCGGATAAATGGGTTCTTTGTTCAGGCACACCTTCAGGGAAGCGGTCGCGCCCTCGTCGATTGCGAGGGATTCCAAATCGGTTTCCACTTCCAGGTTCTGGGTTTCAAGCGGAATGGCGAGTCCGGGATCGCCCTGAAGGTTGAGCCCGAACATGACCCAGCGTTTGGCACCGTTGCTGGTTCCGCTGCCGCCATAGTTTTCCTTGTGCGTATAGAACAGCTCGCCGATATCATAGATTTTGTCGTTGAAGAGCACGTCCATGAACTCGCGCATATACAGGCAGGAAGTCCCGCCCGTGGAGGTGTCCGAGGCCGGCGCGGCATCGCCCGAACCCCAGCCATACCGGCTGCAGCCGAGGTAGACCAGCGCCCCGCCGTTGGCATTGCGCAGCATGGCCTCGCTCATGCTCGGATCGGTTTTGTCGAACCCGCCGCTAATGCAGGCCATCGTGTTGAAGACCACAACCAGATCGGTGAGGCCGGCGGCGTCGGTGGTGTTGAAGGAGTCGCTGGTTCCGCTATCGTTGGCTTCGGCGCTCAATGCGGTGGCGCTTCCGTGGGTGGCGTTGAAGACAAACTGCCACCCTTCGCTGTATTTCGTTGCCAGATTCGACCCACAAGCGGAATAGGTGCCCGCCTCGGTGGTGTCCCAGCTGGTGAGGGTGGTGAACATGTAGCAGATCTGCTTCGGCTCCCAATAGGGTTGGATGCAGTCGCGAACCGCGCGGCGCAGCCACATTTCCTCTTCCTCGACCGTGGGGTGGATCTCCATGTCCATGGGGAGATGGCCGTCATACATGGTGTCGCCCGGTCGGTCGGTGCCCGTATACGAGTTCCAAAGCTTATGGCCGCTGGCCAAAAGCTTGCCCTGCACGTTGGCCGGCGGATCGTTTTCATAATCGACCACTTTGTCGATATAGGCCAACGCCTGCGCCGAAGTGCGCACCGGGATGCGGCCGACGTAGACATCGGCATAAAGGTCGCCCTCGTCCTGCGACGTAATGTCATCCACATCCGCTTCGCCGTAGATGCCGTCGGAATCGTAGTCGTCCCAGGTACCATCCAGCCCGGCATAGTAGAGGTCGGTCGGGATGGTGAAATCTTCCGCCGGATCATCCGTGGAAGCGTTCACGATGCAGTAGCAATCGCGGTCGGGCACGATCGTATCGTCGCCGCCCAGCACGACGTAGGTTGTTCCCTTGGTGGCGACATAGTCCGTAATGCAATTGCGGATGGCGGTCTGCGTATCGCTGCCGCCGTCCGGGCGCGTCATGTCATCGTGGGCGGCAATCCAATCGACGGTGACGATTTCGGTGGAGTATCCGTTAAAGGTTTCGCGGTGGTTCGTCAGGGTTTCGAAAGCGCTGCTCAAGTCCGACGAGGTGATGACGAGATAATCGACGGTATCCGCGGTTGCGGAAGCGGCGGAAAGCACGGTCGCGGTCGCGGGTTGCGTGTATTCGAGTTCGACCGCGATCTCCGTGCAAAGGAAGAGTTCGCCGGAGGCGGGAACATAGCGCAACGGGTTGATGCGAAGCGGCAACATGCAGGTGCCGCGCCGCCGAGTCACCCCGCCCCACGGCTCCACCGCATCGGCGGGCGTGCGGTTGGTCGAGGCATAGGCCGCGGCATCCGGGCCCACAAAAACACTGTTCGTGTCGGAGAGCGCAATCGCCGGTTGCACCGGATAAAGCGTCAGGCCCGTACCGACCAACACTTCGCTGACGGAATACGAAACCGCAACCTCCTCCACGCCCGCCGGCAATTCGATCTGCTGAAACGAGGCGGGAAGCCGCGGCGTACCGGGCGCGGCCTCCGGCGACTCGCAACCGGCAAGAGCCACCGTCCGGAATCCGGCATCTTCGCCAAGAATCAGATCGTTGGTGCCGAAGTTGAACACCACGGTGGTTACGGATACTTTTTCAACGGAACTCGTTGCGCGCGCCACGGCCGAGATCCCGCTATCCTCGCACTCAATCGCCAATTCTGCACCAATGGCGATGCCGCTGACCAACTCGTTGCCAAAGGTTTGCTGTTGCAATCGATCCCCGTAGACATAGGCGCGAAACGCCTGCCCCTTGATCAACAGGTCGCGTGCGTTGCCGGCAGCCGGGCCGGTTGCCGCCGGACGGAAAGGGCTGCTGTTGGCCACGCCTTCCACCCGCCGCTCAACCCGCTTTTCAATGGCCTCCGGCAGTGCATCGATCTCATCCGCCGACAGAGCCAACGCCAAAGCCGCTTGCGGGTCGGTCCGAATCAATTCCAACAGATCCTCGCGCCGCGCCAGCGCCAAGCTTTCGCCCACAGTCAAATCGCTGTTGCCCGACGTCCTCCAGGCCTCGAACGAATCGAACGAACTCTCCGCATTCCCCATCAAGGGACCCGCCAGAACCGACAACAGCAACCAGATTTTTTTCACTATTTTTTCCTTATCAACCGATCCAATAAACAGAGCCATCCCCGGAGGAAACCCGCGCGGCACCCGTGAAAACCGGTCGTCCCCTGCAAGGTACAGGCGGCGCCGATCCTTCCAGCTAGACATCGACGTCATGCATACTGTTGCGGGGGCAGGGAACAATCAAGGTTCAATTGGACAAACCGATAGAGCCACGTTCCGGGGTTTTTTACGCGAAAGAAAGCGGTGGGGTTGGTGGTTGGCAGATTCACTTCCATTGGAGTTCGCCACCCGAATCCCCTTCGGCCTCCAGATCCCCGTTTAGAATCACGTTGGCATTCGCCATGGCCGGCTTCCCGTCGCCACATGCCTCTGCACCAGAAAAGCCGCCCGTGGCCGGGCGGCTTTCCTTTGCTTGGAACGCTATTTCCTTAGATCATGAAACGGCGGCGGATAAAGAGGACGGATCCTCCAAACGCGGCCACCAGCCCCAGCGTCGCCGGTTCCGGAATGACCGTAACGGAAACATTGTCGAGCCAGCTGATCGAGTTGGAGTTGTTTTTCGAATAGAAATTGACGCGCAACTCATCATCGGCGCTGGCCCCGGCAGCAATCAGATCCGCACCGGAAAAATCAAAACTCCAGGTCATATCTTCCGTCCAGTCCGCATAGGTGGAATTGGTATGCGTCTGGGCCGTATTCGCCAATTGCGCTTCATATTCCGTGCCTGTTGCGCTCCGGAGCGAAACCCAGATACCGGGCTCCGTTCCGGATTTCCACCATACGTTACAGGCATTGAAATCCACCGTAAACGTGCTGTCCGCATCCCAAGCCGTCGTGAAGTTCTGGTATACCGTGGCATTTCCCGTCAAGCGAACGGCCGTAGTTGGAACCGCAGGAAGCTTCGAGTCCACCGTATCCACACGCACATTGGCACCATCGTTCCACCCGGTAATGGGGCCAACAATGTTGTTGGCGGTATTGGCGAGTCCATCGGCCTCGAAATCGCCATTGGTGATCAGGTTGGCGTTTGCCGAAGCCAATAGGCCGGAAAGGGCCATGAGTGCGACGATTGTTCTCTTCATTTTTCTCCTTTTGCTTATTCCACCGAGCGGGCGCTTCCGCCCGCGCGGCGGATTGTTGCTGTTTTATAAACTATTCGTTGTCGAGATAGGCGCGGTAGAAGACGGCGCCCGCAGAAGCCGGCGTCGTAATGGTTACTTCTCCGCCATTTCCGGGAACCCCGTTGGTGACGATCGTATCCCAGCTTCCATGGGCCAGGCCCGAACGGGCTTCCACGCCATAGTTCCATCCCGACTCGGTCGCCCAGCGAAGGGCGACTTCCGTTCCGCCGGAGACGACTTCGATGGAAATGTCGCCAACCGCCGTGGGTGCACCGCCCTCAACGATCACCGAAACGTTGTCGAGCCAGTTGATCGAGGTGGAAGTGAAATTAAGCCGCAATTCCTCGTTGGCACTGGCCCCGGCGGCGATCAGATCTTCCCCGGTAAAAGTGAAACTCCAGGTCATCGCTTCGGTCCAGTCGGCGTAGGTGGTGTTGGCATGCGTTCCGGCAACGGCCGCCGTTTCCGCCAAATACACCGCGCCCGTGGCACTTTGCATCTCCACGTCAAGGCTGCAAGTCCCGTCCGTGCTTTTCCACCACACATTGCACGCATTGAAACTAACCGTAAACGTGCTGGCCGCGTTCCAGGTCGTGGTGAAGTTCTGGAAGGCCTTGGCGCCATCGGTCAAACGTACGGCCGTAGTTGGAACCGCAGGAAGCTTCGCGTCCACCGTATCCACACGCAAATTGGCTCCATCGTTCCACCCGGTAATGGGGCCAACAATGTTGTTGACGGTTCCGACGAGTCCATCGGCTTCGAAATCGCCGTTGAGGATCAATTCGCCATCCGTCGCTTCGACAACCGTGATCGAGACAGTGGCCGGGGCACTGTCTTGCGCGCCGTCGTTTACGGTGTAGGTAAAGCTGTCGGCGCCAAAGAAATCCGCGTTCGGCGTGTAGGTTAGCACCTGTCCGGTGCCGGCACTCAGGCTGCCGTTGCTCGGGCCGGAAGCCACGGCATACGTCAGGTTGCTGCCTTCGATGTCCGAGCCGCTGAGCGTAATTTCGACCGAACTGTCTTCGAGAACAACGACCTCTAGATCATCGGCCACGGGGACATCGTCGTTGCCCGGATCGACGGTGATCGAAACGGTGGCCGCCGCACTGTCGAACGTGCCGTCGTTGACGAGATAGGTAAAGCTATCGGAACCCACGTAATCGGCGTTGGGCGTATAGGTCACGTCCGGCAGCGCGCCGTTGGTCGCGAGCGTGCCGTTGACCGGCATGGAAAGGATATGATAGGTCAGGTCATCGCCCTCGGGATCCGTCCCGCTCAAAGTGATGTCGACGCTGCCATCCTCGGTAACATTCGTCGATATGGCATCGGCGGACGGAGGATTTCCGACAACCGCGACGGCCTCGAGCGAAGCGAAGGCGATCCACACGTTTTTCCAGCTATTGGGGTTCGTGTTCAGGCTGGTCAGTTGGATCGTACCATCGACCGGGAAAACCGAAGTCCAGTCGAGCGTGCCGGTCGTCGCGGCGGCAGAGGCATAGGATTGAATGCTCGCATCCCCGCTACCGGTCGTTACCGACCAGGTTCCGCTGCCGGAAGTCGTCGCGGAAAGCAGCGAAACGTTGTATGCAGAACCGGTCAGGTTGGAGAACGTCACAACGAAACCGAAATCGCTTCCGGCCGTTCCCTTGTCGTTGCAATAGAACGCATCCTGAGAAGCATTGGTGGCGATCCCGCTGATTTCGGCGATCGCGATGCTGCCCCCGCCGGCAGCCGTCGCGCCATCATTATTGTAGGACGAGAGTTTGACGGCGACCGGGGTTGAGGCCCCCGATGTATCCACCAATCCCGTCATGCTCAGCCCCGCACTCGTCGAGGCCAAGGGATGGTTGGGGCCATTCGCTTCGCCGGTATGCAGTACGTTATAGGATTCCGGCGCGGAATTGACCGTCCCGTTGTCATAGAAATCGACGTAAATCACCTCGGCGTTCGCGGCACCGACCAATCCTGCCGCCAAAGCGGCCAGCCATGCAGTTTTATTCATATTTTCTCCTCTCACGGGTTTATTCATTTGACCGAACCCCAAGCCCTACCCAGCAGGCAAGCGAGCCACAGCCCTATTCCATTCCGCAATAACACCGCACGCCCCCGACGAGGGACTCGGTAGATGAAAAAAAATGCTGCATGGATTTCTTGAGCGGATCGCGGCATCGCTTTTCCGGGCGGATGGCGTTGTCCGGCGCAGGATTCTCGGGGCGGTCTATTGTATCCGGGTTCGTGCGTGGAGGGGCTCGGGCTCCGTGCCAGGATCGCAGGCCTGCGACCCTCCAGCCGCACCGCACTTCGTGGAGCAGGCATCCTTGCCTGCTCAAGGGCAGGCAGGCCTGCCTGCCCCACAAGTCGCAGAGCAGGCAGAATGCCGGTCCTACTTTCCATGCCACCGCAGAAACGAATGAAGTGGTGGCAGAAAAACGGGGCGGCAAAAAAATCGG
>NZ_JBFJYW010000099.1:0-11543 GCF_041622395.1 Pontiella sp.
CTGCGATACGGGAGAATGTACCGCAGGCGGCCCGCCTGCCCCGTCGTTCCCGCTCTGGGGCTGGATCGCCATCGCGTCCGGTGTTGTGTCGTGGCTGCTGGCGTGGACGCGCTTCGGCTGGATGGAACCGTTTCAGCGCTATACGTTCACGCCGCAATGGATCGCCTACATCGTGGCGGTCAACGCGCTGACCTACCGCCGCACCGGGCGCTGCCTGCTGACGCACGAAACGAAGTTTTTCCTTTGGCTGTTTCCGCTGAGCGCCGTCTTCTGGTGGTTTTTCGAATACCTCAACCGCTTCGTGCAAAACTGGTGGTACACCGCCGGAACCGGGTTTTCCCCGCTGCAATATTTTATCGCCGCCACCCTCCCCTTCTCCACCGTCCTGCCCGCCGTGCTCTCGACCGAGGAAGGGCTCTCCGCCCATCCGCGCACCAGCGCCGGACTGGAATTCAGAACCATCGTCTGGTGCACCCGGCCCAAAGCCCTTGCCTGGGCCACGCTGGTCGTTTCGGCGGCGGGACTCTTTTTCATCGGCCGGTTCCCGGACTATTTCTTTCCGCTGTTATGGGTCGCCCCGCTGCTGCTCCTGATCGCTTTCCGGACGCTGCAAGACCGGCCGCCGTTCTTCCCGGAACTGCGGCGCGGCGACTGGCGGCGCGTTTACCGTCTGGCCCTCGCCGCCCTCATCTGCGGCTTCTTCTGGGAACTGTGGAATGGGCACAGCTTGGCCAAATGGATCTACGAAGTTCCCTTCGTCCACCGCTTCCAGCTTTTCGAGATGCCGCTGCTCGGCTACGCGGGCTACCTCCCGTTCGGCCTCGAATGCGCCGTCATCGCCGACCTCATCCGCAGAAAGGATCCATGAAAAAACAGTACCCGCTCCTCCTCGCCGCCGGCCTGATGCTCCTGGTCCATGCGCTCTTCTCCACGGCGCCGCTGACCCGGTTGCTGCAGATGCCCTCCGGCGCCCTGGCCGCGCTCGGCATCGGCTGCCCCGTTTCGTTCAGCGCCGACATGGTACACATCCATGCCCGGCCGGAGCTGACCGTCAGCAACGCCTGTAGCGGGGTTCGGCTTTTCGCCATACTGGTCGGCCTCGGCGGCGGCTACTGGTGCGGACGCCATCCCCGCCGCTGGCTGGCCCTGTTGCCGTTGGCCTATGGCGTCACGTTGTTCAGCAACTCCGTTCGCATCGTGATGGTCTGGCATTTCCGCCGGATCTTCGAAAGCGTTCTCCCCGAATGGCTCCACGAGTTCGCCCATCTGGGCATCGGCACCGTCTGGAGCCTCACCATCATCGCCGCCCTGCTCTACGCAAGCTCCCGCCCCCCAAAACCGTTGAAGGAAACCAATCCATGAAACCATTCGAAAAGATCAACCCGGTCATCAAAGCCAACCCCCTGATGATCCTCCTGACGATGCTGGTGCCGCAGCTGCTGCTCCTGCTGTTCCGCGCGCGCAACCTCTACCTGATCCGCGAGGCGATCGGCGAACACCGCACCCTGATTCTCGCCAACTATATCGCCGTGCCGCTCCTGCTGGGTGCGCTCGCCCTTGCGATGGTGCGCTGGAGCCAAAAGAAAAAACGCGACGTGCCGCGCCTGCCGATCCTCGGATTCTTCCTGCTGCAAACCGCCGGCCTCGTCGGGTTCCTGTTGTCGATGAAACACCTCGTCCCCGACGGCGTCGACGAATGGATCGTTCCGATGGGCTCCTTCCTGATGGTGCAGCTCGCCGCCACCATGCCCGGCCTTTTCTTCGGCCTGATCTGCTCCGCCAACGTCCGCTGGTTCAACACCACGTTGGCCAACATCGGCGGCAGCATGGCCCTGTTCCTCGGCGCACCGTTCTTCCTCTTCATGATCGGCAACACCTTTCCCCTATGGCGCGCGCCGGAGCTGTTCGTGATTTCAATCTTCGTTGCCGGCACCTTGATCTGCGCCTTCGCGTTCCTGCAAATCCTGCTATGGCTCTCGGGCAAAATGAAAGGCGGCTGGCTGGCAACCCTCGTGTTTGCGCTGGTCTTTCCGATCGGCGGCCTGTTGCTGAACAGCAAGATTCCATTCCCGGCCGACCTGCAGCACTGGGGCTTCTATACCCTCGCCATCGCCAACGGCCTGGTCCTGCTTTGGGGAGGCCTCCCCTCGGCCAAGGCAAACGCGGTCTGCTTCTGGATCACCGCCTTCAGTTATCCCTTCACCTGCTACTTCTTCTTCCTCTTCCTCCCCTTCCTGCCGTTCTCGATCGTTGCGATGATCGCCGTGGGCACGGGCTTCCTGATCCTGACGCCAACGCTGCTGTTCATCCTGCACACCCGCCGGCTGGCGTTGCAGCTCGGCGCGCTGGACCAACGCTTTTCCAAGGCGCGGCTCGCCGCCGGTTTCCTGACGGCGTTCCTGCTGGTGCCCGCGTGCTATGTCGGCCGCGCCTACCACCACCGCCACGTCTTCTTCAAAACCCTCGACCGCGTCTATGCCGCGGCGCTCGACGACCCGGCGCCGATGCCCGCGCCGCGCACGGCGGCCTATGCGCTGAAAAAGCTGAAGGACAGCAAAACGGGGGTCTATGTTCCGATCCTTTCCGAAACCTACAACCGCATCGTCTTCGGCGGCATGGTGCTGCCCGACTCCAAGATCAAGCAACTCGAACAACTCCTGCTCGGCGAAACCGATAGCGACTGGAATCCCGCCGCCGATTTTTCGTTCTATTCCTTCTTTACCGGACAAGCCGCCCGCACCTCCGGGCGCCTTCTCCCTCCGACAACTCGCAAGGTATCCCTGTCGGATGTCGAATGCTCCGCCGAAACCCGCGGCGGCGAAACCGAGGCCACCATCTTGCTGACCATGGCCAACACGACCCAACGCCAAGGCGAATTCGTTACCGACGTCACCCTCCCCGACGGCGTCTTCGTTTCGGGCTACGAATTGAAGATCGGCGACGAGATGGTTCCCGCGCGCCTCTCCGACCGCAAGGCCGCGATGTGGGTCTACCACATGATCCGCGACCGCGCGCGCCTCGATCCGGGCCTGCTGGTTTACACCGGGCCCAACCGCCTGCGTCTTAGCGTCTTCCCGTTTTCATCCCACGAAGAGCGGCAGTGCGCCATCCGCTTCCTCTACCCCGAAGGCTCCTCCCCCGCAATCGACATCGGCGGCCAAGCCGTCGCCCTGCCCGCCGGCGAACCCGCCGTAACCCGGGTAACGACCGCCGCCGGGCGGCAGGCCCTTTGCATCCCGGCGCAACTCGCGCAAGAGATGAAGGGCGTCTTCCGCCGCGTGGAGAAGGTGCCGCTGGCCGGAACCGACGAGACGCCCGGCTACTGCGCCGAGTGGGATGTGAAGCGCGCGCTGCTCGACTACTGGAACTCGGGCGATGCCCAGCTGGAAACCGTGCCGTGGTTCGTGACGGAAACGGATCAACCGCTGGTCGAGTTCGACCAGGCGGCGTGGTGGCTCCCCCCGATCCCCGACGGCGGATGGAGCACCCACGCACCGGCCAAAATGGAAGTGCTGCCGTTCATCTACGGCGAGCAGGTCCGCGTCATCCCGAAGCAACGCGGCGGCACGGTGGTGTTCGACGGAAACGGAACCCTCGAATTCCCCGCCAACGCAAACCTCGGCCCCGACGCCCGCTATGCCAAGGCGATCGACCTCTGGCAGGATTGGTGGCAGACGCAGCTCCACCCCGAACAGGAGGCGGCCCTGCGCAAGGAGCTGCTGCTCGCCGCGCGGCAGATCAATATCCTGATCCCCTCCACCGCGTTCCTCGCCGTCGAAACCGCCGCCCAGCAAAAGGCCCTCAAGGCCGCCGAGAAAAAAGCGCTGGCCAGCCACGGAACCCTCGCCTTCGACGAGTTCGAGGAAGAACCCGTCATCGACTCCCCCGAGCCCGGCTTCCTCCTGCTGATGCTCCTCGTGCTGCCGCTCTTCCATTGGCGGTGCAACCGCATCAAACGGCCGCCCCTCGCATAGCGCCGGTTACCACATTTTTGTGCCGAACCGAACATATCTGTCGCCTCCGGCCGCCGACGGGCCCGCCGCCGCGCCGCGCCATTTCCACATCCCCTTCCGCCACCGTCGCTTACACCGAGCGCCGCATTTAATGGCATAGCTCGTGCAGTTACTGCGCGACTTTTTGTTTGGTTCCGCCGGAGCGCGGAACCTGAGGATGCAACAAACAGGAGAGAGAGATGCAATTAAGCAAGAAGGTGGCCTTTGCGGCCACTTTCCTGGCAGGCTTGTGCCTGTCGGGAACAGCGATGGCCGCGGACGGAGACGCCGCGGGGGAACTGGCAAGTTCATCGAACACCCTTTTCATTCTGCTCGGCGCAGTGATGATTCTTGCCATGCACGGCGGCTTTGCTTTCCTTGAGGTTGGTTCCGTCCGCCGCAAGAACCAGGTGAACGCGCTCAACAAAATCATCTGCGAGTGGGGCTTTTCCACGATCGTCTATTTCCTGATCGGCTATCCGCTGGCGCGCGGGATTTCGTTCCTGATTCCCGTCGAAGAGATGGCCGCCGACCACGGCTTCGAGTACGTGAAGTTTTTCCTGTTCCTCGGCTTTGCGGCCTGTATTCCCGCCATCATTTCGGGCGGGGTTGCCGAACGCGCCAAGTTCTGGACCAACTCGCTGGCGGGCGGCATCTTTGTCGGCCTCGTCTATCCGCTGATCGAAGGCGCGACCTGGGGGCGTTTCAGCAACGGCCTCAGCGGCGCCGAGGGCTGGATGGCCAATACGTTCGGGGCCCCGTTCCACGACTTTGCCGGGTCGGTGGTCGTTCACGCCACGGGCGGCTGGCTGGCGCTTCCGGCCATCATGCTGCTGGGCGCGCGCCTCAAGCGCTACGATTCCAACTCGATCAAGGTTAGCTCGATCCCCTTCCTCGCGCTGGGTAGCTGGATCCTGATCGTCGGCTGGTTCGGCTTCAACGTCATGAGTGCGGGCAACCTGAACGCCGTCTCCGGCCTGGTCGCCATGAATTCGCTGATGGCAATGGTTGGCGGAACGATTGCCGCCATGGCGATCTCCAAGAACGATGCGGGCTTTGTTCACAACGGCGCGCTGGCCGGGCTCGTTGCCGTCTGCGCGGGGTCCGACCTCTACCACCCCGTCTGCGCGGCGGTCGTCGGCGCGTTTGCCGGCGGCATCTTTGTCTTTATGTTCGAGATCGAAACCGAAAAATGGAAGATCGACGACGTCCTCGGCGTGTGGCCGCTGCACGGCATCTGCGGGGCCTGGGGCGGCATTGCCGCAGGCATCTTCGGCCAGAAGGCGCTCGGCGGATTGGGGGGCGTCTCGTTCTTCTCGCAGTTGATCGTTACCGCCGTCATCGTCACGTTCTGCCTGCTGGCCAGCACGCTGGTTTATGGACTGCTGAAGATCACCGTCGGCATCCGCCTCGGCCACCACGAAGAGCTGCGCGGCTCCGACTTGACCGTACACATGATCGAAGCCAACCCCGAAGAGGCGATGTAGGAAACGTTTCAGGTTTTCAGTTTCAGGACGCCGCTTAAAACCCAATCCCTTAAAAACCGAAACCACGCTTGAAAGGAATCTATTATGAAAATGATTATTGCCGTGATCCAACCCGAGAAGCTCGACGATGTGAAGGACGCGCTCTTCCACGCCGACGTATGCAAAATGACGGTCAGCCGCGTGCGCGGATGCGGAACCCAGATGGGCTTCACCGAGCACTACCGCGGCCAGGTCCGCTCCGTCAACCTGCTCGAAAAAGTCCGCATCGAAATCGCCGTCAACGACGAGTTCGTCGATGCCACCGTCCGCGCCATCGTCAAGGCCGCCAAGAGCGGAAACATCGGCGACGGGAAGATCTTCGTGATGCCGATGGACGAATGCATCCGTATCCGAACCAGCGAAACCGGAACCGATGCCATCGGCTAGCCAACGGCCGCGCGAAAAAAAAGGGCGGCCCGTGGGTCGCCCTTTTTTTTCCTCAACCGAACCACTATTTTTTGGTGGGGGTGATGGCGTCCTTGGCCGCTTTTGCGAGGCGGAACTTGAGAACGGTCTTGGCGCTGATCTTGATGGTTTCGCCGGTGGCCGGGTTGCGGCCCATGCGGGCTTTGCGCTTCACTTTGATCAGCTTGCCGATACCGGGAATCGTGAATCCTTCAGCGGATTTTGCGCCCTTGTAGGCTTGCGTAACCAGAGATTCCAAAGCGGTCTTGGCCTGAACCTTGGTAATGCCGGCGTCGTCGGCGATCTTTGCGATGATCTGTGTTTTGGTTACTGCCATGCTCTTTCTCCTTTGAGTTTGCGACTTTCTCACTAGCGTCCCCCCGACTCCTGCCGGAACCGACTCTAATTGATAAAGTTGTAAGAGAAAGAAACCGATTCTACAAGCGATAAAACGGTTCAGGGCCCTGTTTTTATTGGTCCCTCAAGCGCGTGCCGGCACCTCCGGTCCTAGCTGCGGGTCACCTGCAATCCGGTTTCCGAAAGCGCGAACTCAACGAAGCGCGCGCCAGCGTTGGGCGGGTTGGTTTCGAGCTGTTCGCGGATGCGGATGGCGGCGTCGGCATCGTTGGCGATCATGAAGAGATAGCCCCCGCCCCCGGCACCCAGCAACTTGGCGGCCGCAAGATCGTCGGCCACGAAATCGAGGATTTCCTGGACCGCTGCGGGATTGGTGCCGCTGTCGAGCCGGCGATTGAGTTGCCAACTGCGGTTCACCGTTTCAACAAAGGCCTCGAAGTCGTCGCGCTGGATGGCGTCGTGGCAGAACTCGGCGGCGCGGGCGATGTCGTGGAGGGTTTCGAGCCGCGAGCCGGAGTTGAGAAAAATACCGCGGACGATCTCGCCGAGGATATCGTGCGCGACGCGGGTGATGCCGGTGTAGTAGAGCAGCATGCGCGCCTTGGCGGGCCCTTGGAAAAAATGGCCGGGCAGCCAACGGACGATCGGCAACTGTTCGAGGCCGGGCACCGTCCGCACCAGCTTGATGCCGGGGAAGACGCCGCCGACCTGGTCCTGCCATCCGCCGCCGCTGGTGAGCATCTGCTCGAGCGCCAACGTCCGCTGCGCAATCTCGACCTTGTCCCACTTGAGGCCGCCGAGATCCGACAGCACCCCCAGCAGGGTTGCCGCGAGAATGCTGCTGGTGCCCAGGCCGGATCCTTTCGGGATGGCGGCGAGCATCGAGATTTCCACCCCGCCGCCCATGGCCGCGAGCTGTTCGTCGAGCGTCTCGTAGATCCCGCCGTTGAAGTCGGGATGGAAACCGGAAATCGCAAAGGCGGCGCGGGCGAGGGCAAAGCCGCTGCCGAGCTTGTCGTAGGCGCGCACGTCTTCGTAGCCGTTCAACTGCTCAACCAATCCGAGGTCAATGGAGCGGATGGACAGGACGAGCTCTTCCGTCCGGCGCGCAAACACCTGGATCGGCGGCTGGCCGTTGAGCTCCACCGCAATGTTGAGCACCGAACCGCCGTGCTCCAAACTGTAGGGCGGCGTATCGGACCAGCCGCCCGCAAAGTCGAGCCGCACCGGGCAGCGCCCCCAGACAATCTGGTCGGCCAGCAGCGTGCAACGGGGTTCGACCGGGTTCTGCTTGTAGCGATCCACGATCAGGTCGCGCAGCACCCGGAAGGCTTCCGTCTCGCGCAATGCCCACTGGTCGTCGCCGCGGCGGCGGCGAACGGCGGCGCGGAACATGCGGTCGTGCAGGGCGATCAACGGGTTGCGCAGGCTCTCAACCTCCAGCAGCGCCGGCAACTCGTGCGGGCTATCGGCATAGAGGGCGGAGGTGGCTTCGAGATCCAGTTTGTAGAACACGCTGCGCTCCGCGTGGTTTGCCATGACCGGGAGGGCATCCTTGCGTAGCGCGTTGCGCCGTTCGTACATCTTGCGCAGGTTGGCCTGCTGACCCAGCTGGCGCGCCGACTTGCGCTCGGTTTCCAGCCAAAGCCGCTTCCATTGGTCCGAGGCTTCCGGCTCGGCGGCGAACATCCATTTCACGAACGCGGGATCGAACGCATCCAGCACCGGAAAGAGCGGCGCCACCTGCAAATCGGTCGAAGGGTCGATTCCGGCCTCGTCCAACGAGAGGCCGCGTTGCTCGAGCCACCGGCCGAACGGGCGGTTGATCCACTTCGTGGCGGGGTTGCCGAGCTCGCCGCGGAAGGCATCGGAATAACCATAGACGCGCAGGGCGGTCTTTGCTTCCAAATCGACGAAATCGAGGCAGACGCTGTCTTCGAGCTCCAGGGTCCACTCGTTTTTCGGCACCCCGGTCAGAATGTTTTCGGAGGCGATTTTCCAGGTGGCGGGGATATGGCTGTTTTCCACCCAGAGCGAATCGTTGGCCTGCCGCCGCAACGGGGCCTCGAAAACGCAGTTCTGCACGAACTGGCGCGGTTGCGCCAGCATGGATACGGCCCCGAGCTTGGTTTGGTCGGAGACCAGGTTCTGCAGTTCGTAGAGCGACTGGAGCATGTCGCCGCACGTGCCGAAGTGGTAGAAGCCGGCGTCGGGCAGCGGCACCACGGCCGTCGTGAGCGCGCCCACCTCCGGATCGTTTTCAACGGGGTCCGCGCCCAGGTTCAGCGCCCAGCTGCCGTAGAGGTCGTAGGTGTCCGGCACGCCGTGGGCGAAGGCCTGCTTCTGCGCATCCCACCCGCTCTTCTTCATCAGGCAATCGACCGCCCGTTCGCTCAGCAGCCAAATGCCGACATCGATCAAGAAGGCGCTATCGCGCGATTTGGCGCGGATCGTATCCGGCGTGGGCTTTTGCAGGAAGGTCACGAGTTTTTCCGGCGTGGCCGGATCGCAGAACATCACGCCGAAGTTTTGCGCCTCTTCCGGCGTGACCCAGAGGCCGAAAAAGACGACGTCCGCATCCGGGATGGGCGGCAGTTCGCCTTCGAGGCGGACGAGCACATCGCCGCTGGCAACCATCACGCGCGCATTGGCCGAGGCCGCCTTGGCCATGCTTTGCAAGGTGGGTTCCGCCAGATCGAGCAGGGTTTGGTCGAGCCGCTGGCCGAGCGCCCAGCGGTAGACGGGCATCGGGATAAAGAGTTTGCCGGGGGCGGCATAGGGCGGCAGGCGGCGGCTTTCTCCGCCGCCATGCATGATCAGCTTGCCGTTTTCCATCAGCCAACCGGAGAACGATTCCGTTCCGGATTCCCGCCACGCCTGCTCCAGCACATAGGCCGTGCCCCCGCCCGATCCAAGCTGCCGGCCGGGCGGATCGAAGGTGGCGAAAGAGCGCGCGGCCACGCCGGGCTCGCAGTCGGACAACTGACCGCACATGTTCGGCGGCAACGAGAGCAACAAATCAAAAGAGGGGTACGATTTCATGCTCGGACGTTAGCAGACCCGACAGGAATTACAACCGCCGGGAACCGCCATTGACCGGGAAAGCGCAACGCAGACTCCGAGACTACGAAAACATGCCGTTCATGAGGGCGGATCCCATTTCATCGACGCTGTCCATCTGCTTCGAGGATTCGAGCAGGTCGGTCAACGAGAGCAGTTCTTCGAGCAGGATCATGCGGGCGACGTGCTGGCTGGCGCGCGGCACGTTGATGATCAGCTTGCTGCCCTCTTCGACCAGCGTGAAGGCGATATCGTCCTTGAGCACGCGGTAGGTCGGTTCCTCCGTGTGCAGATGGTGCACGAAAAATTCTTCGTCCTGCAGGGCGTGGATAAAGCGGTTGAGCAGGAATTCGGCGATGTCGCGCGACGGGAAGTCGAGTTCGATGGCCTCGATGTCCTCGCCGCCGCCGACCATCTCCTTGCGCAGGCCGGAGCCGCCTTCGAACGATTTCACCAGAAGCGGCGGCGCCATCATGGTGGTGATGACGGTCATCATGATCGAGACGCCGAAAATCCCTTGGTCGATGATGCCGCTGGCCAAGCCAATGCCCGCGACGATCAGCGCGACCTCGCCGCGCGGCAGCATGCCGAGGCCGATGCGCAGCGAGCCGCGCAGGTTGAACTTCATCAGATAGGCCGGCACCCCGCAACCGACCACCTTGGACAAGATCGCAAGAATGGAGTAGGCCGAGCCGAAGAGCAGCACAGGCTTCATGGCGGCAAAGTCGACCATCATGCCCATCACGCAGAAAAAGATCGGCACCAGAATGTTATAGACGCCCTGCAGGTGGTGTTCGATTTCCTGCGAAAGGTCGGTGCGCGAGAGCGCCAGCCCCATGATGTAGGCCCCGATGATCATGGCCAGTCCGGCCATTTCGGCCAGTGCGGCCAGCAACAGCGCCAGCCCGAAACAGACGGCCACCATCATCTCGCGCGAACGGAACTGCTTGATGGCCCCCGTAATCTTGCGGGCGAAAACCAGGCCCAACGAAGTGACCACCACGAAAAACCCAATCGCCTTGAGTGCAATGAGCCCGATCTCGCCCCAGTTCACTTGCCCGCCCCCGAGGCTGACCTTCGCCATCCCCATGACAATCGCCAGCGTCACAATGCCGAACACATCGTCGAACACCGCGCCGGCGAGAATGGTCACGCCTTCCGGCGAGGCCATCTTCCGCTTTTCGGCCAGGATGCGCGCGGTGATGCCCACCGATGTGGCCACCGAAATCACGCCGAGGAACAGCGCCGCCGGATCCATGAACGAATCGATGCCGTTGCCCGGCCAGAGCACCGCGCACAGATCGCCCAGCACGAACGCGGCGACCAGGCCGCCGAGACCGACGAACGAGCCGACGACGGAATAGCGCAGGAAGGCCGAGAGGTCGGTCTCCAGCCCCGCCAGAAACAGCAGGATGATCGAGGCCAGCGTGGCGATGCCATAAAGCTCGGCCGACGCCGCAAAGCCCATGTGCTCGGAAAAGAGAATTCCCATGCCGGGGAAATCGATGCGGCCGCCCAGTGCATAGGGGCCGATCAGCATGCCCGAAGCCAGCTCGCCCAGTACCGACGGCATTTTGAGGTACCGCTGGAAGACGAAACCGCCCACCTTCGCGAAAATAATGATGACCGCCAGCTGCAGAATCAGAATCATCATCATGTGGGTGATGCTGTGGCTGCTCACGGTAACGTGTTCGCCGGTCGGATGAACTTCCAGCGCGGCGGGATGCGCGGCAGGAACCGCGGCGGCATGCGCGGCGGAAGCTTCCGCGGCCAGGACCGTGCGTTCCGCATGCTCCGCCGTCGCGGTTTCGGCAAAACCCGCCCCCAGAGGCGCGACGGCAAGCAGGAGAGCAACAAGGGCGGTTCGGAACATGGTCTATTTTCCTGTCAGGGTTTCGTAGATCTCGCCATGCGTCTTGGCTTCCAGCAGCTTTTCGCGTTCGGCCGGTTGGCTGATCAGGCGACTGACCTCGGCCAGGAACTGGATGTGCGGGCCCGCGCGCTTCGTCGGCGACAACGTCATGATGAAAATCGTGGCGGGTTCCCCATCCATCGAATTGAAATCGACCCCGGCCTTGTTAAGCCCCACGGCGGCCACCAGCCGCTTGATCGAATCGGTCTTGCCGTGCGGAATCGCCACCCCGTTCTGCATGCCGGTCGACATCTTGCCCTCGCGTTCCATAACCGCTTCGAGCACGGCCTC
>NZ_JBFJYW010000100.1:0-11371 GCF_041622395.1 Pontiella sp.
ATATGCTTGAAAATGATGCGGCCATCGCCGAGGCCGAGCGCCTGGGCGGCCTGCACATAGGTCTGGCCCTTGTGCTTGATGACCTCGCCGCGGATCAGGCGGCAGATGCCGACCCAGGTGGTGAGGCCGATGCCGAGATAGATGCCGAGCAGGCCGCGGCCCACCACCATGGCGATCGCGAGAATGAAGAGTAGTCCGGGCATGGACGCGAAGGTGGAATAGAGCCACACCACGAAATCGTCGACCTTGCCGCCGAAATATCCCGCGATGCACCCGAAGAAGACGCCGATCGGGATGGCGATGAGCGAGGTGATGATGCCGACCTTGTAGGCGATGGTGACGCCCTGGATCAGGCGGGCCATCACATCGCGTCCGAGCGCGTCGGTGCCCATCCAATGCACTCCGCCCGGCGGCTGGAAGGCCATCTCGAGGTTGGTCTTTTGGTAGAACGGGGTGATGTCGCGCGCCTCGTGGTAGCGGCAGACGATCTCGCCGTAGACCGCCAGCAACGTGAAGAACGCCACCAATCCCAGGCAGACCATCGCCAGACGGTTCTTGCTCAACCGCCGCCAGGCGTCGCCCCACAAACTATGTCCTTTTTCTGTCGCCATGGAATTATTTCAATTTGACGCGCGGATCGACCAGCGCGTAGCAGATGTCGGTTAAAAGATTGCAGATCACGAAGAGAATGGCGCCGATAAGAACGATGGCCCGAATGACGTCGACGTCCGACGAAAGCAGCGCGTTGATGCTGAGATAGCCCAGCCCCGGAATGCCGAAGAAGCTTTCGAGCAGCAGCGAGCCGGTGTAGAGAAACGGAATGAGCATCACGACGTTGGTGATGATCGGGATCATCGCGTTTTTCAACACGTGGACGAAGAGGACGCGCGGCTTGGCGACACCCTTGGCGAAAGCGGTGCGGACATAGTCCTTATACATTTCGTCGAGCATCACCGTGCGGTAGAAGCGGATGTTCGCGCCGAGACCGCTGACCACGCCGATGATGACCGGGAGGATCAGGTAGCGCGCCGACTCATAGCCCCAGACCGGGAAGAGGCCCTGCCGATAGGCAAGGAAATATTGCCCGGCCACGATGTAGACCAGATAGTTGATGCTCATCAGCGCAACGGAGACCATCACCAGGAAACGGTCGATGAACGTGTCGCGGAAAAACGCACAGATCAGCGAAAGGCTTACCGAGACCACGACTCCGATGAAAAAGATCGGGATGGTCAGCGAAAGCGACGGCAACACGCCGTCCTTCAACAGTTTTGAAACGGGTTGCTTCAGCCCTTCGGAATAGCCCATGTCGCCGCGCGCGAGCTGCTTGACGTAGAACCACAACTGGGAGTCGAACGGATTCTTCACGACCTTGCGCAGCTTGAGCTTCTTGATCTCGATCCCGTCGGGCCCGGCCACGAAACCGCCGGCCTCCGCGCCGCGGAACCGCACCGTTTCGGTTTTCCAGCCCTCGGACGCCAGCTCGCGCCCCGCCAGCGTTCCGCTCCCGCGATAGGCGATTTTCCACTCGAACTCATCCTGGGGATCCAATGAAAAAGCGAGCGGATCGATGGTCGCGTTGGGTTTGATGGCGACCGAGGCGGTCTCGGAAGAATAGACGGCGTTGGACCAGCCGCTCCAGCGGCCGGCGTTTTCGGAAAGATCCTGGTCTTCGTAGGCGCGCGTCGTTGATCGGGTGCCGAAAAAGAGCGGTTTGTTGAGGCCCCGCTCCTCGTCAAACGTTTCGAGCGACTGAAGCGAAACCTTTTTGCCCAGGGCGATCGCCGCGAGGTCGCCGCCGACCACGTTAAAGAGGATGAACGTTAGCAGCACCACCCCGATCACCGTAGGCACCATCTGAACGACTCGTTTAAGGATATATTTCAGCATGCCTTATTCCTGCCCCGTCATATCCAGTTTCTTGTTGCCGTAGGATTCCAGCCACTTCTTGCGGAGCGCCACGTCCGTGCCCTGGAATTTAGCCAATCCATAGGGATAGTCGTGCGAAACATAGTTTTCCACCCAGCTGTGAATCACCGCAAAGCTCATCGGCTGGTACTGGAAGATCCACGGCGCGTCCTCGACGATGATGTGCGCCATTTGCTCATAGAGCGCCGTGCGTTCCGGCGAGTCGGACATCACCCGTATTTTTTCATAAAGACGGTCGATCTCGGCGTTGCGGTAGTTGGCATGGTTGGGTCCCGGCGAGGCGTTCTTGCCATAGAAAAGCGCCAGGAAGTTTTCCGCGTCCGGATAGTCGGCCACCCAGGCCAGGCGGAAGAGTTGCACCTGCCGGCGGTTGAGTTTTTCCGTAAAGGCCGGCCACGTATTGTAGTTGGGCTTGAGCACCACGCCGATCTTCTGGAACATATTGGCAAACAGCTCGGTCTGCTGGCGGGTGCTCGTGTCGGCGCCCCCCAGATCGATCGTCAGCTCAAGCCGCCGGCCGGTCTCGCGGTCGATTCCGTCGGGATACCCGGCTTCGGCGAGGAGCCGGCGCGCCTTCTCCAAATTGAAATCGTAAGGCGTCGGATCCTTCAGATACCCCGCCAACGGACTGGGGATCGGCCCGTTGAGCGGATAGAGGCGGTTGTTCATATAGGTGTTTATCTGCTCGAACTCGTAGGCGCAACTGAGGGCCTGGCGCAGCTTTTTGTTGCGCTCGTTCTGTTCCGGATCGTTGCCGGCGCCCACCACCGCGTCATCCCAGTTGAAGCCGATGTAATAGGCCGCCGTGTAGGGCGACGAAATCAGTTTGATGCCCCGCTTCTCGAACGTGGCATTGAGACTCTTGGAAGGCGTCACCACGGCATCCCAGTTATCCGTGGAGATTTCAGAGATGCCCAACTGGCCGGAAAGGAACATCATCCACGAGGTACTGGAGTCGTCGATCACGTATTGGATGATGCGGTCGTTGAACGGGATCTGCTTGCCGGCATCCCGGAGCAACCCTTGGTCGGCGAACTCCGGCGCGGCTTCGGTGGGATAGGTTTCCACGCGGCCGGTCTCGGCCCACTTGGGGTTGCGAACGAACTCGATGCGCGAGTTGCGGCGCCATTCGACCAGCTTGTACGGGCCCGTGCCGACCGGATGGTTGGTGATTTTCTCCCCGCCCTCGACCTCGTAGCGGTCGACCGCCTCGTGCGGCACGGCAAACGAATAGTGCATCGTCAGGATGTAGAGCAGTTGCGGGTAGGGCTCGGTCAGCGTGATCCGCAGCGTGTGGGAGTCGGGGCATTCCAGCCCCGATACGGGCCGGTCGTAATCGGTCGGTTCTTTCCCTTGCGACGCCTTGTTGAACTCGGAGATTCCCTTGACGCGGCCGTCAAGGGTCCAGAACCCCGGCGATTTGTTTTTCGCGTCGGCGAGCCGCTTGAGCGAATATTCGAAATCGCGCGCGACCAGTTCGCGCCCCTTGCCGTCCGGGAAGCAGGGATCGTCCTGGAAATAGATGCCTTTGCGGATCTTGAACGTATAGACCAGCCCATCCTCGGAAACCTCGGGCATCGACTCCGCCAGCAAGGGGATCACTTTGTAGGGCCGCGCCAGGTAGTCGTACTGCAGCAGCCCTTCGTAGATGCGCGAAATCGCGATCGAGGTATCGACCGAACTCGACGTTGCGGGATCGAGGCCCGTGAGACGGTGGGTGCTGCTGTACGACACAATCTCGCCGTTCGCCTCACGCGAAGAAGCCAGCTTGCCGTCGCCGCATCCGGAAATAAAAGAGGAAGCCACCATCAGTGCCAAGGCGAGCCGATGGTGTTTATTTGCTGATGGCAGCATCTGTTTGAACGCCTTTTATTCTGCGGCGGGAGCGGAATCCACCGGAGCGGAATCGGTGGCGGGCATTCCGGCATCGAGACCTTCGAGCAGTCCGGGCTGGATCGCCATGGGCTGTGCGGGGTCGCTTTCGATCGAGTCCATCAAGGTGCCGTCCTGCTGGGCGAACAACACGCCGAGAACCAGCGAGCTGGCCATGAAGACGACGCCGAGAAACACGGTGGCCTTGGAGAGCACGTTACCGGCCCGCGCACCGAAGAGCGCCTCGCCGGTCCCGGCGCCAAACGCCATGCCCAACCCGTCGTTCTTCGACTTTTGCAGCAATACCAAACCGATCAGCAAGAGGCAGCAAAGCACCTCCACCACAATAAACAATGCCTTAAGAAAGATCATACCTATTCCTTATCACTTATGGCCAAAGGCCGTCGGGTCGAATGCCATCGGACGCTCGACACTCCGGCCTCGGACCGGGCGGCCAAGGCCGCCAATTTACATCGCCGCTTTAACGATGGCCGCGAAGGAGGTTGCGTCCAGTGCGGCGCCGCCGATCAGGCCGCCGTCGATGTCGGGCTGTCCGAGCAACTCAACGGCATTGCCGGGCTTCATGGAACCGCCATACTGGATGCGGACGGCATCGGCCGCTTCCGCGCCGACCATGTCCTTGACGATGCCGCGGATGAAGGCATGTACGTCCTGGGCCTGCTGGGCCGAGGCCACCTTGCCGGTTCCGATGGCCCAAACGGGCTCGTATGCAATGACCAGTTCCGTGTAGGCGGAAGCCGGAACATCCTTGAGGCCTTCGCGTACCTGCACTTCAACCACCTTTTCGGTGTTGCCGGACTCGCGGTCTTCGAGGGTTTCGCCAACGCAGAGGATCGGGCGCAACTGCTTTTCAAGCGCCTTGATCACCTTCTTGTTGATCCACAAATCGGTTTCCTTATAGTACTCGCGGCGTTCGCTGTGGCCAAGAATGACGTAGCGGACGAAGATTTCCTTGAGCATGGTGTGGCAGATTTCGCCGGTGTAGGCGCCTTCGTCCTCGGAAGACATGTTCTGGGAACCGACCGCGATCTGCGTTTCGGAAACAATGTCGCTAACCGCTTTCAGGGCGGTGAACGGAGGGCAGAGAACGACGTCGACTTCGTTGCAGTCGGCGAGCTCGAGCTTAATGGCGTTGGCCAGTTCAACCGCTTCACCGATGGTCTTGTTCATCTTCCAGTTACCGGCAATAATTTTTTTTCTCATCAAATGTTCTCCGTGTTTGTACAGATTTGGGAAATGCAACCCTCTGTTGTGCAAAAATGAAGGTGGGAATGTACCGAACCGTTCCTCGATAGGCAAAGGCGAAATGGTAAAATATGCCGGTTTCAGCGCCCCTGCTCCGCCGCCGCGCAACGGCAAAACGGCGGCCCATCCGCGGGGTCAGGGCCCGGCGACCGCCCTCAGGGAGCGGGCCGAGAGCGCGGAACAGACCAGCAGAAAATAGCCAACCGCTTCCATGAACTCCTCGCAAAGCTGGGCCGACTCGCCGCCCAAAAGCTTTTTCTCGTACACATCGCCCAGCAAGATGGCCACGGCGGCGGCAATCAGAAAGAGCCCGAACCAGGTTGAGCCGACGCGCAGCACCGCCCACTTAAGCCGATAGACGGATTGGGCCACAAAAAAGAGGAAGCCGATGCAGAGCAAACCGATCACGATATCGCGGCCGATCCCGTCCCCGAGCAGTTCCAGCCAATGCGGCACATGGGCCAGCGGCCGCAGATCGACCTCCCGGACGGCACACACCAACCCAAAGAAAAACCCGCCCCAAAGAATCCCCCGGAATCGCGGTTCCATCCGGCGCAGCTGCAGCGCAAACACCAGGCTCGACAGCAGGGAAAAGCCGAGCTGGATATTTTCGAGCGGCCCATTTTCCCGGGCGAGGGCCGGATCCATGCCCCGGACCCAAAAGAGGCCGATCAAAACCACTGCGGGGATCAACCCGAGAAAAATGAGATATCGCTTCAACATAAGAGCACTGGTTTTACCGCCCGGAAACAGTCCTGTCGAGCCCCTTGGCAATCAACCCGCGCAACCGTCGTCATCGGCAATCATGCAATAGACCACACGGAGCCCCACGGCCCCCACCCCAAGCATTCCGAGCACCGCGGAGGTCAGCAACGCCGACCAACCGAACGACATCCCCGTACCTTCCTCGACCCGGTGCGGCAACGTGTCGCCGTCCAACGGATAGACCGACCAGCCCACCCCGAGTACAAACAGCCCGAGAAAGGTCCAGGCCATCGACCGAATCGACCATTTCAACAAAATCGATTTCATCGCATCACGCCATCGAACTGCGGACTACAACGTTTCCAACACCCGCCCGGTTTCGATGTCGAGCTGGTTGAGGATCAGCCGATAGGCGATGTAGGAGGAGGAATAGCCCCCCCGTGCCCGGACGAGATCGGTCTGGGCTTCGTTGAGCCGGGTGATGGGCGCCAGGCCGGCCTTGTAGGATTTTTCCACGGAATCGCGCACCTTGACGGTAAGTTCGTGGATTTGCTTCTGCCGCTCGTACACGGCGCGGGCGGTTTCGGCCTCCGCAATCCGCTGGCGCAGGGCCGAGCGGATGGAGAGGCGCAGGGATTCCTGCCGCTCCTCGAGCGCGCGCATTTCGGCTTGCGCCTGCTTGACGGCGTTTTGCTCGCGTTGGCCCGTGAAAAGATCCCAGCTCGCGGCGAGACCGACAAAAGAGTCGTAGTTTCCATGTTGCCCCGCGACGGTATAGCCATGACGATCGACGTAGTTGACATCGCCCACGAGGGCGACTTTGGGCGCGAGTTCGCCTTTCGCGGCCTTTACGCTTTCCGCGAGCGCGAGACGACCGGCGGTGAGCGCTTTGTAGTCGGGCCGCCGCGCCAGCGCGCTTTTGAGCACGCCGTCCATCGAAGGAACCGGTTCCGGGGCGGAAAAATCGATCTCGGCAATCGGCAGCGCGTCGGAGAGCCGGTCCTCGGGCAACGCCATGAGCTCGGCGAGCACGACGCGGGCGGTGTTGTATTCCAACCGCGCCTGCAGCGCGGCGCTTTCGGCCTGCAGCGCGCGAATCGTAAAGTTAAGCACCTCGGACTCGGGCGCAGCCCCGGCCTCGAAGCGCTTGCGGGCATCGCTTTCGAGATTGGTGTTGAAGGCGAAATCGCGCTCGGCGATGGCGACGTTTTCGCGGGCGAGCTGGGCCTGCCGGAACGTAACGGTGGCGGAGAGAATGAGGAGGCGGCGCGTTTCATCGACCAACTCGCGGGTTTGCTGGACGCCATGTTCGGCCGCGAGAATACGGGCCCGACTGGCACAGCCATCCAGCAGCAACCAGTTGGCCTGAAGGCCGACGGAGGCTTGCTTAAAGCTGTCGCTATAACGATTAACCGGATCGATGTCCGGATGGAGGCTGGCGTCGACGTGGCCATACGAACCGGTCATCGAAAGCGTTGGACGAACCGCGGACTTGGCCTGCTGGAGCACCGCCTCGGCGGCGGCGATGCGCTGCACCGCCTCGCGCACCGACGGATTGGCCGCGAGCACCGCGGCGCGCACCTCGGCCAGCGAGAGGCCGTTGGTCTGGGCGGTTCCAACCATCGGCAACAACAGAACCAGCAAGACGCTTTTCTTAACCACGAGGGCACGAAGGCCGCCAAGCCTCGAGTGCTCTGCGCCTAAAGCGTTGCGGGTGGTTTTATTCATGTAGTTCATGGAATTCTCCTAAAGATGTTGTTTATCGACCTTGATGCGGTAGACCAGCGTGTAGGCGACGGGCACGATGATCAGCGTCAGGAACGTGGCGGCGAACAGACCGCCCATGATGGTGACGGCCATGCCGGAATAGAGCGCGTCGGTCAGCAGCGGCGCCATGCCCAGCACGGTGGTGCCCGCCGCCATGATGACGGGGCGCATACGACTGACCGACGAGTCGAGCACGGCCTTGTAGGGCTCCACCCCGCGGGTGAGTTGCAGCTCGATTTCGTCGATCAGCACCACCGCGTTCTTGATCAGCATGCCGGAGAGCCCGAGGAAACCGAGGATGCTCATGAAGCCGAACGGCATCCCGGTCAGCAGCAGCGCGGACGCGACCCCGATGATCGAAAGCGGCACGGTCATGAAGATGATCAACGGCCGGCGCACCGAGTTGAACAGCCAGACGAGAATGATGAACATGCCCAGCAGGCAGATCGGGAAGGTCTTCGCCAGCGGCGCCTGCGCTTCGGCCGATTCCTTGAATTCGCCGGACCACTCGAAACGGTAGCCCGGCGGCAACTCGATGGCCTCGATCTGCTCGGCGAGTTTCAGGCGGAGGGTGTCGGGCAAGCCGTAGACGGGATTGCAGCGGGCGGTAATGGAGTTGCGGCGGTCGCGGCGCATGATGTAGGGCCATTCCCACTGCGTGTTCATCCCCGTCACCACCTGACCGATCGGCACAAACGCCTGGCTGCCCGAACTCCACACCTGCACATCGTCGAAGTTGTCGATGCCGGTGCGCTCGGATTCCGGCGGCCGGAACATGATGGGAATGAGTTCGGTGCGCTCGCGGTAGAGGCCCACCGGCATGCTGCTGAAGTTCAGCCGCAGCGACTGGGCCAGATCCGAACGGGTGACCCCGACGCGGCGCGCCTGCGTTTCGGAAAATTCCGGACGCAGCACCTTCACCTGCTGGCGCCAGTCGAGCCGGGCATCCTTGGCGGTCGGCTCGGCGCGCATGATTTCGAGCGCCTGCTTGCCCAGCGTTTCGAGCACCTGCTTGTCTGGCCCGAAGAAGCGGGCTTCGACGTAGAACGCCAGCGGCGGCCCGTTCGGGATCTTGCTGCAATAGGGCTCCGCCTGCGGATAGTTTTCCTTCAAATAGGCATCGATCTTTTCGATCATCTTGGAGATGTCGCGGTAGTTATCCACCTCGACCAGCACCATGCCATAGCTCGGGTCGGCCGTTTCATAGTTGTACGACAACATGAAGCGCAGCGTCCCTTCCCCGGCAAACGCACTGGTCTGCTTGATGCCATCCAACGAGCGGATGTATTCATCGATCGTCGAGAGGTCCTTGGCCGTGGTATCGATATGCGCGCCAGCGGGCAACCAGTAGTTCACGTAGAAATAGGGCGTCGGCGACCCCGGGAAAAAGGCCTGCGGCACCTTCTTGAAGCCGATCACCGCGGCGATCATCAAGCCGATGGTTACCGCGATGGTGATTGGGCGGTGGTGGACCGTCAAATGCAGCACCTTGCGGTAGCGGCGGAACATCGGCTTGTCGTAGGGATCTTCGCCATGCGTGTCGGGAATCTTCAGGAACCAGACGCAGAACAACGGAGTGATGGTTACGGCCAACACCCAGCTGAACAGCAACGAAATCAGCATGACGTTGAACAGCGAACGGCAGAACTCGCCGATATTGCCGGGCGCAAAACCGATTGCGGTAAAGGCCAGAATGGAGATGAAGGTTGCTCCCAGCAACGGCCATTGCGTGTCGCGCACGACTTCCTTCGCCGCGGCTTCGCGGCTCTCGCCGCGCTCCACGCGCACCAGGATGCCGTCGGCCACCACGATGGCGTTGTCGACCAGCATCCCCAGCGCAAGGATCAAGGCGCCGAGCGAAATCTTCTGCAGGTCGATATCCATGATCTGCATGCCGAGCAAGGTCCCGGAAATGTTCAGCAGCAGCACGGCCCCGATCAGCAACCCGCTTTGCCAGCCCATGAAAAACATCAGCAGCACGACCACGATCACCACGGCCTCGACCAGGTTCAGCACGAATCCGTTAACGGATTCCGTCACCATTTCGCTCTGGTAGTAGATGGAGTCGAGCTGCATGCCCTGCGGCATCGTACCATCGAGTTCCGCCAGCTTTTCCTTGACCGATTCGCCCATGATGACGACGTTGCCGCCGGCGACGGTCGAAACGCCAAGCGCAATGGCGGGCTTGCCGTTGAAGGTCATTTTATTGCGGGCGGGATCGTAGTATCCGCGCTTGATCTGCGCGATATCGCCCAGGCGCACCAGATGGTCGCCGCCGCCGACATAGAGATCGGCAATCACCTGCTCGCTGGCGAGATCGCCCGTGGGGGTGATGCGGATATAGTCGCCGTCGATCTCGACCTTGCCGCTGGGTTGCACGGCGTTCTGCGCCTGCAGCGTGCCGGCGATCATGGCGGGGGAGAGCCCCATTTCGGCCAAGCGGGCGCGCTCGAACTCGACATAGATCACCTCCTGCTGCAGCCCCCAGAACGCAATCTTGGCGACGTCCTCGCAGTGCAGCAGTTCGGTTTTCAACTCTTCGGCATATTCCTTGAGTTCGGCATAGGAATAATCCTCCCCGGTCAGGGCAAAGAAGACGCCGTAGACGTCGCCGAAATCGTCGTTGACGACCGAGGGGCCGGCGCCGGGCGGCAGCAGCCCTTGCATGTCGCTGATTTTTTTGCGGAGCTCGTCCCAAATCTGCGGGAGCTGGGTGCTTTTATAGGCGTCCTGGATATCGACGTAGACAATGGAAACGCCTTCCATCGAGGTGGAATAGACCTCCTTGAGCTGGCTCATCGACTGAATGGCTTCCTCGATCGGATCGGTGACCTCCTCTTCCACCTCGGCCGGGGTTGCTCCGGGATAGGTCGTGACGATCAGCGCCGTCTTAATGGTGAAATCGGGATTCTCCAGCCGACCGAGCTTCTGGTAGGAGATGAGGCCTGCGGCGATGAGCATGATGGTCATCACAACCATCACGGTACGTTTTCTTAGAGCAAATGCTGCCGGGTTCATGATCGAGGAACTCCCTTGGTTATCGGATGGCCGCGGTTTTCAGCGGGAGCCGATCGTGCAGCAGACGGCTGCCGGTCACGACAACGCGATCACCCTCGGAAAGACCCTTCAGGACCACCACTCGGGAACTGCCGACCAAACCGCCAACGACGACGGAGCGCAGTGCGGCGGAGCCCTTGCCTTCGTCGTAGACCCAAACGGACGAGCCGCCTTGTTCGTCGGATACCAGCGCGGATACGGGCACCGTGATGACCAGCGATTGGTCGCGGTTCGGCGCCACGTCGACATTGGCGGTCATTCCGGGAAGAACAAGCGCGTCTTCCGGGGCCGGTAGCACGAAGGTCGAGGCATAGGTCCGCGTCAGCGGATCGGCCTTGGTGCTCCACTCCTTCAACCGGGCTTCATACGATTTTCCGCGCAGGGACGGGAAGGAGACAAGCACCTGCATTCCTTCTTTCATGGCCGCGGAACTGGCCACTTCGTTTTCGGGGATGTTGGCGACGATCTCCAGCGTTTGGATGTTGTGATAGCGCAACACGACATTGCCGGACTTTACCATTTCATGGTTTTCAACCAACTGTTCGGTCACCGTTCCATCGTACGGCGCGCGAAGCGAGGTGTCGTCCAGCGCATGCCGGGCCATCTGTAGCTGGGCGTTGATGCTTTTAACGGAGGCTTCGGCCGCATCGAGCCCGCTCTTGGCGCGGTCGTAGTCGGACTGCGGAACCACCTTTTGCTCGAAGAGGCCGGAAATGCGTTTGTAGTCCTGCTGCGCGTTTTGCTGCATCGCCATCGCCCCGGACAGCTGCGCTTC
>NZ_JBFJYW010000101.1:0-11306 GCF_041622395.1 Pontiella sp.
GATGATGTCGTGGCCCACAAAGGTGATCCGTACCGTTCGCTTGACCCGCTTTTCGAGCCGTTCCGTCCATTCGATGTCGGCTTTCATGGGGCTCCTATTTGGGGTAGAACCAGCGGCTCGCCGTTCCGGCAATCAGGCAGACGCCGGCAATGACAATGCCGATCAGCGGGAAGATCATTCGCTGCTGCCGGACGGTTACGTCGATCTCGGCCTGCGTGCCAAGCAGGTAGTACATTGCCCCGGAGAGCACCAGAGAGATGATTGCAACCCACCAGAGGAGGGCCTTCGGCTGAAATGGACTTTTCGTTTTCATAGAAGTCGCAATTAATTACTATGCACGTCCCATTATCAAGGAGAAACCCGACTTATAAATCCTGCCTTCAACCACCCGCGTTTTCCGTCGTATTCCACCTCGATCCATCCCTTGGGATCGGAGCCGGTTTGCCGGGCGAGTGCGCCGAGCGGCAATTTGTAATGGGCCGTGGTACCCTCGACCGGGCTATAGAGGGCCGTGGCCTCGGTTTTGACGACCACCCATTCCGGATGGAGTTCCAGTTGGTGCCACTGCCACCAGCCGCCGGCCGAAACCAGGATCAGCGCGGCCGGCGCCAGGCAAAACTTCAGCAGGGCCCGCCGGATGGACGGCACCAGCAGGCAAAGGATCAGCGCGGCCGCCAGCAGCAGGTAGCCGGCCACGGCGGCGGCGATCCATTCGCCGATCGAGAGGGTTTCGAAGATGCGCGCAACGAAGCCGGGCGCGGGATCGATGGCGCCCGCGGCGTTCAGGGCGAAGTGCAGGTTGGCCTTGATGTCCGGGTCGCGCGGGGATTCGTACCACGCCTTGCGGTAGTGCCAAACGGCCAGCGGCAAGTGGCCGTCTTTGAAGTTGGCGTTGGCGAGGTTGAAGTGCACCTCGGAATTGGCGACGCCGTCGTTGACCATCGCTTCGTAGATCATGGCCGCCTCGGCATAGCGCGCGTCGTCGTAGGCGGTCTGTGCCTTCAGATATTTTTCCGAAAGGCTGAGCTCGGCCGCCTGGGCGGTGGCCAGCAGGGTCGAGCATGCCGTGAGGATGATCAGGAGAGGTTTCATCGCTTCATCCTTTCGCACTTGCGCATGGTGGCGGTGAGCTGGTCGAGCAGCGCCTTCGAATCGTCGTGCCGGTCGCCGAATCCATAGCGGCGCTGTTCGATGGTGTTGAACAAGGTTTCGATGGCGCCGGAGTCGTCGTCCACGCGGGCCAGCACCGCGGGCAGGGTGACCTCGCCGGGCGCCAGGTTGAGGCGATGGCCGAAGTATTCGGCCAAGGCGTCCCACATCGCTTCGTAGAAGAGGGTTGAATCCTGTTTGCGCAAGGCCGCCTCGGCCCGCTGGATATGCTTGCGCGCCGCCTTCGGGGCCTGTTGCCGGCGGGCGAGGGCCACGTTGTTGGCGAGGGTGTTGCGCCGAAGGGTCGCGACCGCCACCACGCCGACCAGTAACGCCGGCAGGGCCAGCAGGATCTTGAAGCCGGTGGTGCGGTGCCAGGCGGTGTCGGCCGTGTTCTTCCATCGCTTGGGCAGCGGTTTGAGGTAGACGATGTCGCGCCCGAGGATTTCCGTCTTCTGCGAGATGGTGGAGGGCATCGTGGCGATCACTTGGGCGGCCTGCTGCGGGGCGGCTTCGACCATGACCGGGAACGGGCCCTGGGTGATGGTGCGGAAGTCGGTGGTCTTCGTGTTGAAATAGGAAAACGAAATCGGCGGAATGTTGGTGACGACGTCCGATTTGGGAATCACCACCTGTTCGAAGCGGATCTCGTTGGGGTTCTGGGTGGCCACGCTTCGCGCGTCATAGAGCTTGAAGTTGTGGTCGTCTTCGAGGGTCGGCGGCGTGATTTTTTCCAGGTTGCCGCGTCCGGAAATCCGCATGCGGATGGTGATCGGTTCGCCGGCCTTGACCTTTCTGGGGGAGACCTCCACGCCGAAATCGAACACGCCCACTCCGCCCGTGTAGCTGTCCGGGCGGCCGTTTATCGGGACGGGCCGGACCTCGACCTTGAGCTCGTTGCATTCGAGGATGTAGGGGCGGGTTTCCTGCCGGCCGAACATGTCGCCGAAGAAGGGGTCGTCGAATCCCCACGAACGGCGCTGTTGGCGGGGGATCACCACGTTGAGCTGCACCTCGGGCCGGAAGCTGAAGGTTCCCGCCGTCAGGGTCTTGGCCGTGGTGGTCAGCGTGTAGACGTTGAAGATCGAACCGTTGATCTCTTTCCGGTCGCGCCCGGCGATCCGCCATTCCAGATCGCCGTCGAGTCCGGTTTCGGGCATGCCGCCGCGGATGCTGAAGTTGCCGTCGATCTGGATGCCGTCGCGGATGTGCACGTTCAGTTCCAGGTCGAACGGTTCATGCACATGCGGCGCCTCTCGGCTGGAGGAGATTTCCGAAAACATCAGTTCCGAAAGTTGCTGCGCCTCCTGGTCGTCGGCCTTTTTGATGACCCGCAGCTTGGCGGAAAGTTCCTTCTGCCCGCCGGTGAATTTGGCGGACACCGGGCCGATCGTATAGTCGCCCACCTTGGACGGGGTGACCAGATAGGTGTGGGTGATGCTCGACGAGGTCTTGCCATTGACGAAGTTGTATTTGCTTTGCGGGCCTCGGTATTGGATGTCGAGCCCATCCATTGCGGGAATATCCAGTGCGTCGCCCTTGCAGTCGATGAATTCGACTTTCAGCACCGCGCGGTCGAGCAGGCTGATCAGCGCCGGCTCGATCGTCATCCGCACGTCCGCCGCCCAGCAACAGGTTGCCCAAAGCAAACTTCCGGCGAGCACCAATGTGGTTGTTTTCAAATTGCGCATCACGTTTTACTCGTCACGATTCTACCAATCCTTGTCGACTTTGACCGGGTTGCCCAGCACGGGTTGGAGTTGAAGACGCTTGTTTTCCTCTTCCTGCTTCATGGCGTCAAGCAGCTGCTCGGCCTCGTCTTGGCTCATCTGCTCGGCCCGGGGCGGGGGCTGTTGCTGATCCTGGTTTTGTTGATCTTCGTTCTGCTGGTCGTCCTGCTTCTGCTGGTCGTCCTGGTTTTGCTGGTCGTCCTGGTTTTGCTGGTCGTCCTGGTTTTGTTGATCTTGGTTTTGCTGGTCGTCCTGCTCCTGCTGTTGTTTAAGCAGTTCCTTCAGGCGCAGCAGTTTGCCGTCCTGCGGGTATTCGGCCAGTCCTTGATAGACCAGGTTGCTTGCGCCCGCCATGTCGCCGTGAATATACCTGCTGGCCGCCGGGTGGAAATAGGTCGTGTCGATATCGATCTCGCCCGGCTCGGCGGCTAGCACGTGCAGCGCGCTTGCGAAGAACAAAAAAAGAACGAGGAAAATCGGATCGCGCACCCTTCCCGTCACCTGCTTCGTCTGTTTGCTTTCTACATTCATAATTCCATGTTCGTTATTTAACCATGTTCAGGTTGGAGAGCTCTTCGATGATTTTGAGTACGTCCTGGTTTTTCTTGATGGTCTCTTCATAACGCTTCTTCAAATCGGGTTTGATGTCGAACGCGTATTTTCGTTCATCGGTCTCGGTTGTCAACCGTTGCGCGGCCAGCATGTACTGGTAATCCTCGATCTGTTTCAAGGCGGTCTTCAGGTCGAACTCCGCGGCTTCGACCGCCAGGGCAAGCATTTCCAGCCGTTCGGCGATTTTCGGCAGGTATTGCTTGGACGCGGCATGGTCGGGATCGACGTTTTCGAGGATGTGCTCGAACTGTCGCTTGGCTTGGCGGTAGCCGGCCTGTGCGTCCTTGGCTTTGAACTGGGTGAGCAGGGACTCCGCCTGGTCGAACCACCATTTTCCCCGATTGAATTCCAGCAACAGCCGCAGCGCCTGCGCCCGCTCGAAGTTCTGCTTGGCCGCGAGGTCGGTCGGGTCGAGCAACAGGCATTTTTCAAACATGTCCATTGCCTGGAACGCCAGTTCGGCTGCCAGCTTGATCTGCTCCTGTCCGCCCAGATCGGTGGTGCGTGCCAGCAGGGCGTTGCCTCGGTTGAAATAGGCCTTGGCCTGCAGTTCCAAATCCGTCGTCCGCAGCGCTTCGTTAAAGGAATCGGCCGCCGCCTCGAAGTCGCCCGTGCAATATTGCGCGTTGCCGAGGTTGTAGTTGCCGATGTCCGGGAATTCCGGCACCGTTTTTTCGAGGTGTTGCACCGCGTTGGTGTAGTCGCCGCGTTTATAGGCCTTCAATCCCTTGCGCATCGACGAGCGCGGCGTGTCCTCCGCGTTGGCGCACCAGGTTGCAGTAAAGAGCAGCAATAGAATGGCCTGCGGCCATGAACCCCGTTTCATTTGCGGGCTCCTTTCCATTTCACCGGCCGGATGGCGGCTTCCAAAACGAGCAGCAGGAGGGCGGCGCCCGCGAACCATTGGAACCGCTCGGTCCAGCTTTTCGACATGCGCGCCTCGCGATCCTCGCGCTGGAGTTCGGCGATGCCCTGTTGGTAGACGCGCTCCAGGCCAAAGTCGCCGGGGGCGGAGCGGACATAGAAGCCGCCCGTTTCGAAGGCGATGCGCTCCAGCGTTTTTTCGTTCAGCGCGCTGCTGATCACGTTGCCCTCCTTGTTCTTGATCCATCCGTCCGACGTTTGGATCGGCGTGCCTTCCTTGGTGCCGACGCCGATGGTGAAGACGCGGATCTTTTCCTCCTTGAGTTTCGGCAGCAGCGCCATCGGGTCGCCCGTGTGCCCTTCGCCGTCGGAGATGAGGACGATAACCTTGTCGGACTGCGTCTCTTCCGCTTTTTCGAAGCTTTCAATCGATTCCTCCAGCGCGCGGTAGAGGTCGGTGCCGCCGACGGGGACGATGCCCGCATAGATGTCTTCGAGCATCATCAGGAAGGCGGCATAGTCGATGGTGGCCGGGCATTGCAGGAAGGCGTCCCCGGCAAAGGCGACGATGCCGATGCGGTCGCCTTCGAGTTCCTTGACCAAATCGCGCACGCCCCACTTGGCCTGCTGCAGACGGTTGGGCTTGATATCCTGCGCCAGCATGCTCTTCGAGGTGTCGAGCGCCACGATGATGCTGAGTCCGCGCTGTTTCACCTCTTCCCATTGGAAGCCCCACTGCGGCCGGGCGAGGGCCACGATGGCCAAGGCCAGCGCCACCACGCGGATGAAGTTCATGGTGCGCTGCCGTTGCGGCGAAAGGCCCGGCAACAGGGTGGGCCAAAGCCCTTCTTCCGCCATGCGGTCGAGCAGCTTTAGGCGCCGTTTCAGCAACAGGCCCGTAACCAACAGCAGCGGCAACAGGGCCAACAGCCACATCAGGGTATCTGGATTATGCCATTTCATGGTTTCGATGAGTGAGGCGTGATCAATCACGTTTCAGTCGTCACGTCTCGCATCACGGCAACCTTCCTAGTTTTGTTAAATTCAATAACTGTTCAATTCCCAATAAAACGATGCCCGCGATGAGCCAGCTTGCCGCCTTCTCTTCAAAGCGCGTGAAGCGTTCGACCTCGATTTCCGTTTTTTCCAGCAGGTCGATCTGCCCGTAGACGGCGTCGAGGGTTTCGAGATCCTTTGCGCGGTAGAACTTGGCGTTGGTGGTTTCGGCGATTTTTTTGAGCGAATCTTCGTCCACTTCCTGCCGTTGCATGAAGAGGCCCGTGCGCGCGCCGCCGGCGCCGATCGTGTAGATCTTGATGCCCAGCGCCTCGGCGGCACTGGCCGCATTTTCGGGCGAGAGGGTGCCGTAGTTGTTGGCGCCGTCGGTCAGCAGGACGATCACCTTGCTTTTCGCTTCGCTGTCGCGGAGGCGGTTGATGGCCGAGGCAATGCCGTCGCCGATGGCGGTGCGGTCGCCGTCGAGCATGCCGGTATGCAGTCCTTCCATCCGTTGCACCAGCCAGCCGTGGTCGAGGGTCAGCGGCGCGATGGCATAGGGGACCGTGGCAAAGGCCACCATGCCGATGCGGTCGTTCGGCCGGTTTTCGAGGAAGCGGCTAATCACTTCCTTCGAGGCTTCCAGCCGGCTCATCTTGCGGTTGAACTTGTGGAAGTCTTGCGTATCCATCGAGCCGGAGAGGTCCATCAGCAAAATGATATCGACCGCCTCGGTGCGCACGCGGCTGTCTTCCAGTCCGCGCTGCGGGCGGGCCAGCGCCACCACGAGGCAGGCCAGCCCCAGGGCGTAGGGAACCGGCACCAGCGGTTGCACCCGGACGCGCCAGCTTTTCGGCAACCCTTTCAGCACGTTCGCGTCGCTGAACTGCATGGTCCGCTTGTGTTGCATATGCCGGCGCAGCCAAACCAGCACCGGAATCAGCAACAGCAACAATAAAAATATGGGGTGGGCGAGTCTCATGGGAATGTTTATTTAGCCACGAAAGAGCGCAAGGGACGCAAGAGAAAATAGAAGTGAGGGGGTTCCGGGAATGCGGATTGTTCGTTTGGTCTTATCCATCACGAATTTTTTGATTTGGAATTTGTAGGAACCAAAGTTGATGAGCAACCCGTGTTCTAGGTTGGCGGACCGTAGGTAACCAATAATTTGTGCCTTGTGTTCTTCCGCAAAGGTCTTGCAGGCCTTCAGTTCGATGATCAGGACGTCTTCGACAATCAGGTCGGCGCAATAGTTGCCGATTTCGGTTCCATCTTCGTCATAGACGTTCAGTGGATGTTGCTGTTTGACGTCCAGTCCAGCTTTGCGAAGGCGGTGGGCAAGGGCGTTCTCATAAACTTTCTCCAAATGGCCCGTGCCAAGGTACTCATGGATCGCATACGCAGTTTCCCGAACCTGATCACATAGTTCTTTAATTCTGGTTTCCATTATCCTCCCCATCCTTGAGTTCTCTGCGGTCTCTTGTGGCTAACCCATCCTCAAGCTTGGTTTCCGTGACGAATTGCTTGGTGGTGTCGAAGGCGGATTCCATGGAGGATCGGTCGGGGTGGCCCTTGGCGAATTTGACCATGTCGGCCTGGCGCATGAACTCCTGGAGCATGTTGCGCTGCGCGCCGTCGAGCTCCGGCGAGCGGCTCATCTCTTCCACGATTTCTTCCGTGGTCTCGTCCGGCGCGTTGAGGTGGAAGCGCCCTTCGAGATAGGTGCGCAGGATGAGCGAAAGCTCGGTGTAGAACGGGTTGCATTCGTCCTTTTCCAGCAGGCCCTTACTCTTCAGTTCCTCTAGCGCCTTGAAGGCGGTGATGTGCGGCGGGATCGGCGGCACCTTGGGGATCAGCGCCTCGCGGTTTTGCCACAGCTTCGACGTAATCAGTCCAATCAGAAACGCCACCAGCGCCGCCCCCGGGACCATCCATACCCACGCCGGAATCCGGCCCGGCAGCTTGTGGATCGGTTTGATGTCGGCGAGTTGGCGCGACGCATTTTCCTCGAGGCTGCTGACGACCTTGAGGTAGGTTTCGGGAAAGGCGTTTGTTTCGATCTGGCCGCCCGCCCGGCAGATGACGGGATTGGTGGTCAGGAGATGTTCGCCCAGCCGGAACGACGTGAGGGTATAGGTGGTTTCGGTCCGCGCCGTGCCGTCTCCTTGCGGTTCGCTCTTCCACTCGCGATTGAGGACCATCACGTCTTTTTCGTGCCCGATCTCGGGCAACTCGACGACCGCGTTGGTGGGGTGGGTCGCCGTGATCACCAGCGAAACGCGGTCGCCGATCAGGATCGGTTCTTCCGGCAGTGCCACAGTCAGTTCCCATTCCCCGGCATGTGCTCCGGTGGCAATCAGGAAAAGTGCACAGAAAGCACCCGCAACGAGGTTGGATCCCGCGTCTGCTTTCTTTGGGGCTTTGCGTCTTTGCGGTCTGAAAATCATCGTCTTTGGGCGCGCTGGCGGAAAAATTTAATGAATTGTTTGTCGTAGGGTTCGCCTGCGAAAAGGCGGACGGTGTCGATCCCGGCTTTGCGATGAAGTTCGTCGACCGCCTCGGCGCGGCGGGTTTGATCGAAGGCGAGCCGGTTGCGCACCTTCTTGCTGGAGGTGTCGACCAGCACCGTCTCCCCGGTCTCGGCGTCGTGCCAGTTGATGAGGCCGATGTCCGGCCAGGCGATCTCGCGCTTGTCGCCGATGACGACGCTGATGAGGTCGTGGCGGCGTGCGGAGATTTTCAGCAGCCGTTCATAGTTGTCGCTGAACATGAAGTCGGAGATCAGGAAGGTGACGTTCTTGCGGGTGCTGACGTGGTTGAGGTAGTCGAGCGCCGGGATCACGTTGGTGCCCTTTCCCTGCGGTTGGTGGGAAAGCATTTCGCGCACGAGCCGCAGCACGTGGCGCGTACCCTTCTTCGGCGGAATATATTTTTCAACCTCTTCGGCGAACAGGATCAAGCCGATCCGGTCGTTGTTGCGGATGGCCGAGAAGGCCAGCACGGCGGCAACTTCCGCCGCGAGGTCGCGCTTCATCTGGGTTCCGCTGCCGAACAGGTGCGAGGCCGAGACGTCGACCACCAGCATCACGGTCATCTCGCGCTCTTCCACGAACTTCTTGATGTGGGGCGCGCCGGTGCGGGCGGTCACGTTCCAGTCGATCGAGCGGATGTCGTCGCCGGGCACGTATTCGCGCACCTCGTCGAACTCCATGCCGCGCCCTTTGAAGGTGGAATGGTATTGCCCGGCAAACACGTCGTTGACCGCGTGCTTGGTGGTGATTTGAATCCGGCGAACCTTCTTCAGCAGTTCTTTATGGTCGACTCCATTGCCGATTGCCGATGGCCGATTGCCGATTGCTTTGCTCATTTCCCTTCCTCCGCCGTTTTGCGGGATGCGGTCATGATTGCAGTGATCTCATTGGCTTCTTGTAGTAGGGCCTCGACTTTAGACAGAGGCAGAAATTCTCCTTCGACGATAAGCTCAAGCCAGAAACAGGACTCGTCGGCTTCTTCAATGACGGTTCCAATCTTAGCGATAAACTCAGCTCGTGAACGCGCTCGACAGCTAGCCCGGTAATTTGAGGCAACGGATGTTCCTGATCGAGCGAGCTGATTTCGTATAACCCGTGCCTCATCGGTTTTGGGTAATGCCGCCGTCAGCTTA
Source organism: Pontiella sp. (assembly GCF_041622395.1). Classification (NCBI taxonomy): domain Bacteria; kingdom Pseudomonadati; phylum Kiritimatiellota; class Kiritimatiellia; order Kiritimatiellales; family Pontiellaceae; genus Pontiella; species Pontiella sp. The sequence continues at coordinate 9,016 of NZ_JBFJYW010000101.1, forward strand.
AGAATGCGCAAAGCAAATTGCTTGGTTCGTTTTTTTAGCTCGTTTTGATCCATGGCTCGTTCAGCACGTCAAAGGTATTAAATCGGCAATCATCAATCGGAAATCGGAAATCCCTAGGGCACCGGGATTTCGGAAAGGATTTTCTCGATGAGGCCTTCGCTGGTCAGCTCTTCGGCCTCGGCCTCGTAGGAGACGATGATGCGATGGCGGAGCACGTCGGGGGCAATCGATTTGACGTCCTGCGGGGTCACGTAACCGCGGCCTTGCATGAAGGCGTGGGCCCGGGCCCCCATCGTGAGGTTGATGGTTGCGCGCGGCGAGGCGCCGTACTGCAGGTAGTCGCGGATATCGAGATTGTACTTTTCGGGTTCGCGGGTGGCGAAGACGATGGCGAGGATGTAGTCCTTGATCTTGTCGTCGAGGTAGATTTCGTCGACGATCTCGCGCGCCTTGAGGATTTCGTCGGGATGCAGCACGGGGTTGATCGCGATCTCGGTGTTGGAGTGCGCCATGCGGTCGAGGATGCGGCGCTCCTCCTCGATGGTCGGATAGCCGACCTTGAGCTTGAGCATGAAACGGTCGACCTGCGCCTCGGGCAGGGGATAGGTGCCTTCCTGTTCGATCGGGTTTTCCGTCGCCATCACCAAAAACGGCTTCGGCAGCACGAAGGTTTCGTCGCCGATCGTGACCTGCTTTTCCTGCATGGCTTCGAGCAGCGCGCTCTGCACCTTGGCCGGCGCGCGGTTGATTTCGTCGGCCAAAATGACGTTGGCGAAGACGGGCCCCTTCTTGATGATGAAGTCGCCGTCTTTCTGGTTGTAGATCAGCGTGCCGATCAGGTCGGCGGGAAGGAGGTCGGGAGTGAACTGGATGCGCTGGAAGCTGGTGTCGAGCGCCTGGGCGAGGGTGTTGATCGTCAGCGTTTTGGCCAAGCCGGGCACCCCTTCGAGCAATACGTGGCCATTGGACAACATGCCGATGATCAGCCGGTCGATCAGGTATTCCTGCCCGACGATGACTTTGCCGATCTCGGCTTTTAAGGTGGGCACAAACGCACTGGTTTCGCGCACTTTCTGATTAATGACTTCGATTCCCGCCATTCCAGCATCTCCTTGTTAAATCGGGTTAATGCGGTCTTCGACCGCTAAAGCCAGACTGTGTTCAAAAAATAATCCGTAATGCTTATACGGGTTATTCTAGCTGCGGTGGTTGAGTTGCCGCAGGGCTTCGTAGAGCACAATCGCCGCGCAATTTGACAAATTGAGCGAGCGCACGCAATCAAGTTTTATGGGGATGTTCAAGACTTGATCCGGCGGCTGGGCGCCGATGATTCCGTCCGGCAGGCCATAGGTTTCGTTACCGAAAACCAGATAGTCGCCCGCTTCGAATTCCGCTTGGTGGAAGCCGCGCTTCCCGGCGGTGGAAAAGAAATATTTTGTTCCGTCCGGATTCTTTTCCAGAAAGGTTTCGAAGTCGGGATAGACGGTCAGATCGACCGAGTCCCAGTAGTCGAGCCCGGCGCGGCGTACGGCGCGGTCGTCGATGTCGAAGCCCAGCGGCTCGATCAAGTGAAGGCGGCTGCCGGTCGCGGCGCACAGCCGCGAAGCATTGCCGGGGTTGGGCGGGATGGAGGGATAGACCAGCACGAGATTCATTGGAACCTCCGGCCAATGGAAATCCATTTCCTGCCGTTCCCGGTCTGAAAAGCGCATCTGTATGTTTTTCGTCATTGGCGGAACAACATAGCGAAGACGCCCCAGAGAGACAAGCCGATGCATGGGGGCGAATCAATCATAACGAAAAAGGCGCCGTCCGGTTGGAGGGCGCCTGTTGCGTGGGCGGGGAAGGGGGTTAGCCTTCCGCGTTCTGTTCGTCTTCCGGCAGCTTGCGGTAGAGCGTGGCCAGGCTGATGTCGAGCTCCTTGGCCGCGGCCACCTTGTCGCCGCCCATGGTGTCGATGACCGTTTTCAGGTATTCCTTTTCCTTGGCGCGCAGGAAGGCCTTGAGCGATTTGCCTTTCTCGAACTCTCCGGTCAGCGCAGCGGTCTGGGCTCCGGGATTCTCTTCGTAGGAGACGATCAGTTTGGAAGGGAGGGTTTCCTTGGTGATCTTGTCGTCGCTGAGGAAGGTCAGGCAGTGCTGGATTACGTTCTGCAGTTCGCGGACATTGCCCGGCCATGCATAGTTTTGCAGGATCGAAAGCACGGCGTTGTCCATCTTCGGGAAGGGCTGGCCGACGTCGAGCTCCTGGGTGATGAAGTGCTGGGCGAGCGGAAGGATGTCGTCCGGGC
>NZ_JBFJYW010000102.1:0-11099 GCF_041622395.1 Pontiella sp.
CGGCTACGACGGCGGCATGCGCGGCATGAAAAACTCGGAATACGAAGACGGCCACCGCGTCCCCTTCATGATCCGCTGGCCCAACGGAAACATCGTCGCCGGCAAATCCATCGAACGCCTCACCGCGCACTTCGATATCCTTCCCACCTTCATCGATCTCTGCGGACTCCAGGCGCCGGAAATCGAATTCGACGGCACCAGCCTGCGCGAGTTGCTCTATGCCGACGGCAAGAACTGGCCGGACCGCGCGCTGGTCGTTGAAACGCAGCGGGTGGTCGATCCCATCAAATGGCGCCGGTGCTCGGTGATGACCGACAAGTGGCGCCTGGTCAACGACGATGACGGCCAGGGCCTGTTCGACATCAAGGCCGATCCGAAGCAAACCACGGACGTCTCGGCCCTCCATCCCGAGGTGGTTGAACGCTTGCGCGGGCATTACGACACGTTCTGGAACGATGTATCGCAGGAGCACGACCTGACCAGCTACATGGTCATTGGATCCGATAAATCGCCGATCGTAAAACTCTCCTCCCACGACTGGCTGATCGATAAGCTGCCGCCGTGGAACCAGGACCACATCAAAAACGGCGATGTGGCCGAAGTCTCGCATTGGGCCATTGAGGTGGACCACGACGGCGAATACGAAATCTCGCTGCGCCGCTGGCCGGTCGAAGCCGACAAGGGCATCAACGACGGCACCTACGGCAAGGCCTTCAACTACCGGCAGGCGCGCATGCGCATCGGCGACATCGACGAGACCAAGGATATTCCGGCAGGCGCCAAGGAGGTCACGTTCAAGGTTACGTTGAAAAAGGGAATCACCAAGCTTGCGCCGGTTTTCATCGGCCCCGAGCTTACCGCCACGCCGTACTACGCCTATGTGACGCATCGGGCCACGCCCGGTTGGCAGACCCCGCAGGGCATGGGCATTCCCGTCTATGATCCGGACTACGGCCGCGTTCCGCCGCAGATCAACAAGAAGAAGGCCAAGGTCATCGAGTAGTCCGCCGGCGAACGCAAAACCTCCGAAGGGAAACGTCATGAAACAGAAGATCGTATTGCTGCTGGGCCTGCTGGCCGGTGTTGCTTGCCGAGGCGAAATCGAGTGGGCCGGGGAAACGGTTGCGGATGTCGCCTATAAGCAGGTCGGGAAGCAGCGGCTCGCGATGGATATCTACATGCCGCCGTCCGGCAAGTCGGAAGCGGCGCCCGTGCTCTATTATGTGCACGGCGGGGGCTGGGCGGCCGGAAGCAAGGACAAGGGCGGCCTTCCGCTGATGCGTCCCGTGTTCCTGCAGGTCGCCGAAAAGGGGGTGGTCTGCGTATCCATCAACTACCGTCTCTTCAACAAAAACAATGGCGTGCGGATGCGCGATTGCGTGACGGATGCCATGGACGGCCTGCGCTTCCTCAAGAAGAATGCGGCGCAGTATGGCATCGATCCGGATCGGATCGTCGTGTGGGGCGACTCCGCCGGGGGGCAGCTTGCGCAGATGCTGGCTTTGGCCGATCCGAAAGTCTTCGTTGGCGACCCGGTGCTGGCGGCATTCGATGTGCGGCCGATCGCGGGCATTTCCTGGTATGGCCCCACCGACTTCACCGACGTGAAACTCTTCACGACCGATCTCGACGACAAGGATCCGGACCGCTTCGGTTTCCGGATCACCGGGCAGGAGGGCGGGTTCGCGAAATTCCCCGAGGCCTACAAGGAGATGAGCCCGTATTTCTGGATCGAGAAAAACAGCCCGCCGTTGCTGCTGATGCAGGGCGATACGGATGCGACGATTCCCTATGCCCATGCCCCGCACCTGAAGGAAAAGGCCGATCGGATCGGGGCCGACGTCGACGTGGTGGTCGTTAAAAACGCCGGGCACAACTGGCGCAAGGCCGGGGGCAACCCGACGCCCGGCGTGGAGGAGATCCAGCGCATGACGGCGGAATACGCGGTGCGGCAACTCGGAGCCAAAGGCAAATGACCGTGACCCGGAATTCCATTTTGGCCGTGGCGTTGGCCGGCCTGTTTGCCGGTCCATTGGTTTCGGAGGGCAAGGTCCGTAGCAGCCGGTTGGACGATCGTTCGTTGCGAATCAGCGACGGGAGTCTTTTCGTGCCCCAGGACTTTTACCCGGAATTCAGCTGGGATGCCACGCCGCGCTATTACATGTTCGGCAACGAGCATCGCTTGCTCACGCCGGAACAAGTCCGCTTCATCGCCGAACGGACGGATTTCCTCTGCATTGAAAAGAAGCATGGATTGAAGGAGCTCGGGGCCGCCGAGCTGGGCGCGAAGCACGAGGCGGCGGCCTTCAAGAAGATCAAGCCCGAGATGAAGGTGCTGTTTTATTTCAACGCCGCCTATGCCTGGCCCTACACCTCCTACAACAAGGCGTTCACCAAGGAGCGGATCGATGCGAATCCAACGTTCAAGAAGTTCCTGGTCCCGCACCCCAAAACGGGGCAGCTGGCCGATCAATTCGGCGCCTTTTGCTTCGATGTGCTGAATCCCGATTTCCGCAAGTGGTGGGTCGATACGGTGGCGAAGGGCGTCCGCGAATCCGGCTGCGACGGCGCCTTCATCGATCAGATGCATGGCAATAGCGATCTGCGCAAAGACAAGACGGCCGCGATCGAAAAGGCCATGGGGGAGATGATGACGGCCCTCAAGAAAAAGCTGGGGCCCGACAAAATCCTGCTGGCGAACAATGCGTATGGCGAGAGTGCCCGATATGTGTATCCCGTGAGCGACGCAATCATGTTCGAGAACTATGCGAACGTGAAATCCAGCAAGGAAAGTTTGCTGTTCGAATGGGATGAAATGCTGCGCAATGCCAAGGCCGGGAAGATTTCCGTCTTCCGCCTCGGCGTCGAGGGCACCGGCCGCCGTAACCTCCAGCCCAATATGCCGGAACTCTCCAAGCAAAAGGAGAAGGTGGAGTTTGCGCTGGCGTGCTATCTGATCGGCGCGCAGCCGTATTCGTATTTTCTGTACAGCTGGGGGTGGAAGGTTTCATCCGGCGCGCTGGTCGACTATCCCGAGTTCAAGAGGCCTCTGGGCCCGCCGAAGGGGGGATACAAGCGAACGACTCCCGATGGCTGGGAGTTCACCCGCGAATTCGAGCACGCGAGTGTTTGGGTGAATACGGAAACCCGGGAAGCCAAAATCATCTGGCGCTAACGATTCAACAGGGTATCAATTTACCGGAGTGGGCAGTATGCATAATTGGAGTCGAGCGATCCGTTGGAGGGCGTGCCTGTCGGCGGCGTTGGCTCTGCCGTCCGTGGTTTTTGCTCAAGAGATTATTTTTGAAACACGAGGACACCGATGAAATACACGCTACATCTATTGATTGCATTGCTCATTTCGTCCGTCGCATCGCTGCAAGCGGCGGAGCGGGCTTCCAATCCGTTCATCAAGCACATGTTTACCGCGGATCCTTCGGCCCATGTCTGGGCGGACGGCCGCCTGTATGTCTACCCGTCAACCGACATCGAAGGGAAAGGCTACGGGGCCATGGACGGGTATCACGTCTTTTCGACCGATGACATGGCCACCTGGACGGACCACGGAGAGATCCTGCATTCGCGGGACGTGGAATGGGGATGGAAAAAGGGGGGCTATATGTGGGCGCCGGACTGCGTCTATAAAGATGGAACCTACTATTTCTATTTTCCGCATAAGAATGCGGAAAAGGTCTGGGAGATCGGTGTGGCCACCAGCAAGAGCCCGGCGTCGGATTTCAAGGTTCAGGGCTTTGTGAAGGGCGGGCGCACCTTCTGCGATCCGTGTGTGTTTATTGACGATGACGGGCAGGCATATCTCTATGCCGTGGTGAACGCAAAAACCTATGCGGCCAAGCTCAAGGACAACATGATGGAAATCGAGGGGGAAATGGTTTTGCAGTCCGTTCTCGAAGGCCACCGCGAAGGGCCTTTCGTCTTCAAGCGCAACGGCATCTATTATATTATCTATCCCAATGGCACGAAGCCCGGAAATGAAATGTGCTATTCGATGGCCAAAAGCCCTTTGGGACCCTGGGAGAGCAATGGTGTTTTCCTTGGCAGCACCGATGTGCTGACCACGCATGGTTCGGTGGTTGAATACAAAGGGCAGTGGTATCTGTTTTATCACAACGGCGCGCTCTCCGGTGGCAAAAACACAAACCGCTCGATCTGCTTCGACAAGGTTACGTTTAATGACGACGGCACGATCAATCGGGTTGAGCAGACGCTCGGTGGGGATCAATAGGGATAATGCATCGGTATCGGATCTGAATGAATTTTACGGAGGAAGTTATGTTGGTACGAAATTATATGACAATTGCTATAGCCACATCTGTACTGACGGGTGTGATTCTCGCTCCGGAGGCCTGCGCGGTGGAGCAGGGCGCTGGATTGATCGCAGACCGGCCGGGCAAGGCGATGCGGCTTTGGTATGACGCACCGGCGCCCGATAGCGATCTGGGCTGGGCCAACGCTTCCATCCCAATGGGCAACGGTTACATGGGGATCAATGTGTTCGGCGGCACGGAGAGCGAGCGCATTCAAATCACGGAAAATAGTCTGTACGACTGGGCGGATAAAAACAGTGGATTCAAACGTCGCGGCGTGAATAACTTTGCCGAGGTCTACATGGATTTCGGCCACACCAAACCCGGCAACTACGCGCGGGAGCTGAACCTGAACGAGGGCGTTTCGCGTGTGCGCTATGAACTGGGCGGTGTAACCTACTCGCGGGAATATTTTACCAGCTATCCTGATAAGGTGATGGTGATCCGCCTGAGCGCATCGAAGAAGGGAGCATTGTCGTTCACCTTGCGCCCGACCATTCCCTTTCTGGGCGATGGCAAGTCCGGAACCGTCTCGGCGAAGGGCGACACCGTCACGCTCTCCGGTGTCATGACGTACTTCAATATCCAGTTCGAAGGCCAGTTCAAGGTCATCCCCAAGGGTGGCAAAATGAAAGCGGGCAACGATACCATCACGGTTTCGGATGCCGACAGTGCCGTCGTTCTGATCGCGGTCGGAACCAACTACCAGTTCGATCCCCAGGTGTTCCTGACCCCCAAGCCCACCGAAAAGCTCAAGGGTTTTCCCCATCCCCACGCCAAGGTTTCCGGCACCATCGCCGATGCTTCGGCGAAATCCTATGAGCAGTTGAAAGCAAACCACCAGGCCGACTACACGGAACTGTACGACCGGGTCAGCCTCGATCTCGGCGCCAAAGAACCGGCGATGACTACCGATAAGCTGGTCGATGCCTACCCGGACGGTGCTTCGAGCCGATACCTCGAAGAACTCGCATTCCAGTACGGGCGCTATATGCTGATCTGCTCTTCAAGGAAGGGGACGCTCCCGCCGCACCTCCAGGGAATCTGGAACGTCTATGCAAGGCCGCCGTGGTCGTCTCAGTACCTGCACGACACGAACGTGCAGATGGCCTACGCTCCGGCTTTCTGCGCCAACCTGCCGGAGCTGTTCGAGTCCTATGCCGACTTCTTCAACATCTTCGTGCATCAGCAACGGCAGTACGCCACCCAATACATCGAGCAATACAACCCGTCGCAGCTCGACCCGAACGGCGACAACGGCTGGTCCGGACCGTTTTGGACCAACCCGTACAATGTGACCGGAAAATCGCCCGTTGCCGGTTTCGGTACGGGTTCCTGGATCGCCCAGATGTTCTGGGATTACTACGACTACACGCGGGATGAATCCCTGCTTGCGGAGACCGTGTATCCCGTGATGTACGAACAGGCCAACTTTGTATCCCGGTTTGTAAAAGAGGTCGACGGCGTCCTGTTGGCCGATCCTTCCTCGTCCCCGGAGCAAAAGCTCCGCAATACGGTGGGCACCACCTTCGACCAGCAGATGTTCTACGAAAACCATCACAACACCCTGACGGCGGCAAAGATTCTGGGCCGTTCCGATAAGCGATTGGATATCTACGAGAAGCAACTCCCGCTTCTCGACCCGATCCAGATCGGCAAATCGGGACAAATTAAGGAATTTCGCCAGGAGGAATACTACTGCGACGCCGACAAAGTCCTTGATCCCCACCATCGGCACACCTCCATGTTGCTCGGAGAGTACCCGGGCCAATTGATCAACGATACGACGCCGGCCTGGCTCGATGCCGTTAAGAAGACGCTGACCTTGCGCACCCGCAAATCCAATATCGGCTGGGCGCGCGCTGAGCGGGTCGCTTTTTGGGCCCGCGTGCATGACGGCGATGAGGCGTATCTCTTCTTTCAGGATTTGCTGGGTGGAAATTTTCTGCACAACCTGTTTAACGATCACCGCGGCGGCCCGCTGTTCCAGGCCGACGCAAACTACGGCGCCACGGCCGGGGTCGCTGAGTTGCTCATGCAGAGCCAGGATCATGTTGTGAGCCCGCTCCCTGCACTGCCTTGCGCTTGGTCGGACGGCAGTTACCGCGGCCTGCTGGCGCGAGGCAACTTCGAGGTCTCCGCGCAGTGGTCCAACGGTCAGGCCAGTCGGGTGGAGGTCGTATCCAACGCAGGTGGAACGCTGGCGTTAAGATATCCCAACGTCGCCAAGGCGGTCATCAAGACCTCCGAAGGTCAGACGGTAGACTTCGTTGCCAAAGGCACCGATCAGGTCAGCATCGAGACCACCAAGGGCCAGATCGTTGTGGTTACCGATATCCCGGCCTGCACGCCTGTTGTCGCGCCCTCGAACCTGAAGGTCGTCAAGGATGTGAAGAGTCAGTTCGAGCTCGCCTGGACCGGCAGTAAGGATGCCGCAACCTACAACCTGTACCGCGCGGTGGGTAACGCACCGGACTATGAACGGATCGCCTCCAACATCAAAGGTACCGGTTTCGTCTACAAAGCCGCGGACCTGAAACAGATCGACCAGATGACCCTGAAGGTTACCACGGTGCGGGCGGATGGACGCGAAAGTCGCGAGGGTGCCACGGCAGTCCGGCTGTTGCACTAAAGCGTAGTGATAAATTCACTCAATATTTTCCCAATGATTGGAAACAATCTGTTTGGTCGTTTGGATGAAGCCGATCGTAAATAATAGGGAAAGGCAGGTTCCGGGGATTGGATAGAATGCCTTTTTTACTGCAAGGATGAAGATGATGAAGATTTTTAATTTGATACTGCCCGGAATGCTGTTGCTGGCCGGGAGCGAGTGTTTCGCCGAAGCACCTAATGCCGATTTCTATATGTCGCCGGAGGGGTCGGACCGCTGGTCCGGCACGTTGGCGGAACCCAATGCGCAGGGAAGCGACGGACCGTTTGCCACGCTGGAACGGGCCCGCGACGCCGTTCGTGTTTTGAAGAAAACGAAGTCGGCGGATATCGACGTGCTGATTCGCGGCGGCAGCTATCGGCTGGACAACACCGTGGTGTTTGGCCTGGAAGACGGCGGGCAGGGCGACCAGAAGATCTCCTATGCCGCCTATCCCGGCGAAACGCCCGTGTTCAGTTCCGGACAGGAAATCAACGGGTGGAAAAAGGCGCAAGCGAACCTGCCCGGACTGCCGATGGTGGCGCGCGGAAAGGTCTGGGAGGCCAAGGTCCCCGATCGCTTCAAAACGCTTTACGATGCCGAGGGCATGCTGCCGCGCGCCCGCTCGGCCGGCTTCATCTCGTTGGACGGCGGCTCGCGCGATCGGCTCCATTTTCCCGAAGGGCGATTGAAGGAGTGGCCGAATGTGGAGGATGTTGAAATCGTGGTTCGCCCCCATCATGCCTGGATCGTGAATATTCTTCCGCTGGCGTCGGTCGATGAAAAGAAAGGGATGGCCAACACGTCGATCCCGGCAACCTATGCCATGAACAAACTACACTTCTTGAAAGACACCGAAAATTGCTGGGTGGAGAACGTGCTGGAAGAACTCGACGAGCCCGGCGAATGGGCGCTGAACACGAAGGAAGGCAAAGTCTATCTTTGGCCGCGCGGCCAGACGCCGGTCCGGTTCCCCCGGTTGATCGAATATATCCGCGTCGAAGGCGATATCGACCTGATGGGGCCGAAGGATGTTCCCGTGCGCAATATTTGCTTCCGGGGGCTCGCCTTCATGCATGGCGACCGCTACACGGTGGCTGAAGACGATGCGGGCATCCAGCACGATTGGGATTTCATGGATAAGGCCAATGCCCTGGTGCGGCTGCGCGGCACCGAGAACTGCACCGTTGAGCAGTGCCACTTTGCCCATAGCGGCAGCAGCGCCATCCGCGTGGATCTGCACGGGCAGCATACCACGGTATCCGGCAACCACATCGAGTACATGGGAGCGGCGGGTATCGTGATTGCGGGCTATGGACCGGGCACAAAGGATGTCAGCAAAAACAACCTCGTCTACAACAACCACGTGCACCATACCGGGCGGATCTATTCGCACGCGGCGGGCATCCTGGTTTGGCAGAGCGGGGAAAACCGCGTGGCGAACAACCTGGTTCACAACACGCCCTACACCGGAATTATCCTCTCGGGATGCATGACCGATTTCTTTGCTAAGCGGGGCCGGGAACTCGGCAGAACCCTCCGGCTCGATGAAATCGGCAACTTGCCGAAAAAACCCGGCATCGAAGACGTCCGCCCCTTCCTCCATTCCCGCGGCAACCTGATCGAATACAACGAGATTCACCATGCCATGGAAATGCTGGGCGACGGCAACGCCTTCTACATTCGGGGCGCCGGGGCCGGAAACGTTTTCCGCCGCAACTATGTGCACCATCTGGTTGCGCCGATGATCATGCAATGCGCGATCCGCACGGATGGCGGTCAAATGGATACGCTCTTCGCCGAGAACCTGATCTACCAATGCACTTCGCAGGGGATCATGATGAAGCTGAACACCCGCGTTGAGAACAACATCGTGGCGGATATCATCGCCCCGCCGCGCGGCTACTACCTGGCCGTGCGCGAAGGTCCCCTCACCGGCGGCTCCATCCAGCGAAACATCTTTTATTCGTCCGGCAAGGAATGTGTCTTCATTGACGAGCTGGAGGCAAAAGGCGGCACTTCCGAGGACCGCAGAGGCCGGACCGTCGCCCGGTCGAAGGATGCCGACACCGACTACAACATTTACTTTTGCAAGGCGGACCCGTCGCTGGGGAAAGCGATGCTGGAAAAGCAACGCGCCGATGGCGTGGACCAAAACAGCCTCGCAGTCGATCCGCTCTTCGTCGATCCGCAAAACGGCGACTTCCGCTTCAAACCCAACTCGCCGGCGCTGAAAATGGGCATTGTCCCGTTCGACATGTCGAAGGTCGGTTTGCGGAACTGATCAACAATACCTGGTTGATCCTGATTCGTTATTTTTGTTCGGTCGGGGCATCGTCCGTGGTGCCCTGTTTTTTCTTCCGTTTTGCTTCCTGCTTCTTTTTCTTCGCGATCTCTTTTTGACGTTTTTCGTATGAATAATTCGGTTTGGCCATCATTGCTCCTAATAAGTTGAAACGCTTTATAGCGCATGCGGGCGCCATCCCTCGCACCAAAAAACGAACCGATCCGGTTCCGCCCCGATTTCGTCCCTCATTTTCAGTGCCGTTTTTATGGGGTCGGGTGCGGGTGTAGCTCCGCATTCCGATGCGGAGAACTCACCGGATTTGGAATCCGGCGCCACGCAAAAGCATCCGCCCCTTCGCGGTGGTATTAGTGCGCTTCGAGCCAGTTGGCTCCGGTGCCGGACTCGACGAGGATCGGGATTTCCATGGGGATGGCGGATTTCATCTTTTGCTCGATGAGCGGAATGAGCGCGGCGGCTTCGTCCTTCGCCAAATCGAAGACGAGTTCGTCGTGCACCTGCAAGAGAAGCCGGGTTTTGGCGTTGCGCTCGTCGAGTGCTTTCTGGATGGCGATCATGGCGATCTTGATCATGTCGGCCGCGGTGCCTTGGATGGGGGCATTGATGGCGTTGCGCTCGGCGCCGGAGCGGACCATCTGGTTGCGGGCGTTGATGTCGCGGATGTAGCGGCGACGGCCCGTGATGGTTTCGACGTATTCGTTTTTCTGCGCAAACGCGATGGTGGAGTCGAGGTAGTCCTGCACGCCCGGATAGTTGGCGCGGTATTGATCGATGATCTCCTGCGCCTCCTTGCGCGGAATGCCGAGGCGTTGCGCGAGGCCGAAGGCGGAGATGCCGTAGATGATGCCGAAGTTGACCATCTTCGCTTTGGAGCGCATTTCGCGGGTGACGTCGTCCTTCGCGACGCCGAAGACGCGGGCGGCGGTGGCGGTGTGGATGTCTTCGCCGTGGATGAAGGCATCGCGCAGACCGGCGTCGCCGGAGAGCTCGGCCATGATGCGCAGCTCGATCTGGGAATAGTCGCAGGCGAGCAGGGTGAAGCCTTCCGCCGGAATGAAGGCGCGGCGGATCTCGCGGCCCTCCTCGGTGCGGATCGGAATGTTCTGGATGTTGGGATTCACGGAGGAAAGGCGCCCGGTGGTGGTGATGGCCTGGCTGAAGGTGGTATGCACGCGCCCGGTTCCTTCGAACACCTCTCGGGGCAGGGCATCGACATAGGTGCTCTTGAGTTTCGTGAGCCCGCGGTAGTCGAGCATCTTCCGGACAATCTCGTGTTCGGTCGCCAGCTCGGAAAGCACCTCTTCGTCGGTTTTGTATTGGCCGGTTTTGGTCTTCTTCGGCTTGTCGACGAGTTGAAGCACGTCGAACAAGACCTCGCCCACCTGCTTGGGCGAGTTGAGGTTGAACTCCATGCCGGCCATGGTGTAGATCGATTTTTCCAGCGCTTCGATCTTGGCGGCGAGCGCCTCGGAATACGCCGCGAGGGCGGGGACATCGAGGTTGATGCCGTTGTATTCCATCTGCGCGAGAACCGGCATGAGCGGGGTTTCGATTTCGTAGAAAACGCGTTCCTGGCCACGCTCCTTGAGCATGGGCTTGAGTTTGTGCCAGAGCTGCAACGTGATGTCGGCGTCCTCCGCGCCATACTCGCAGAGCACATCGACATCGACCTCGCGCAACGTTTTTTGCGCGCTCTTCTTTTCGCCGATGAGCGCGGTGATCGGCACGGGAGAATAATCAAGCAGCGCCTCGGCCATATGGTCCATGTTGTGGCGCTGGTCGGGGTCGATGAGATAATGCGCAAGCATGGTATCAA
>NZ_JBFJYW010000103.1:0-11049 GCF_041622395.1 Pontiella sp.
CGTGGTGGACACCGTCGGCACCGACCACGCGCCGCACCTTTGGGAAGAAAAGCAGCACCCCTACGGCTCGGCCCCCTCCGGCCTGCCCGTCATCCAGAGCGCCATCGTCTCCCTGCTTGAATACCTGCCGCTGGAAACCGTCGCCGAGAAAACGGCGCACAATCCGGCGCGCATCTTCAAGACGCTCGACCGCGGCTTTATCCGCGAAGGCTATTGGGCCGATCTGGTTCTCGTCGACACGGAAACTCCGCACACCGTTTCCAAGGAAAACATCGAATACAAGTGCGGCTGGTCGCCCTTCGAAGGCGTCACCTTCAGCGCGTCCATCGCCGCGACGCTGGTCAACGGCCAGCTCGCATTTTCGAACGGAAAAGTAGACGGGGCCATTCGGGGCCAGCGCCTGCTGTTCGATCGATAACCCCGCCGCTGGCTACATTTTTGCACCAACCCTCGCAAATGCGGACAATATTGAACCAATATGCCGGATTGGTTGTATCCCATTCGCCATTTCGGGTTTTTCTTTCTTCCTTTCCCGATAGCGCTTTACGCACGAATCTGAGAACATGCGTCCTAAACAGGTATCAGATGGCATATTTGATGCGGAAAAGGCTTTTTTGCGGGGGAAAGCTATGGATTTCGAAAACTATGAGACAGATGGTTTTTTTGATGAGTTGATCGACAATCAAGGGCGGCCGCGCCCTTGCGCGCAGTTGCTGGTTGAAACCATCAATAAACTACCGAAGGGCGACCTGCGGCGGCGGCAAGAGGCCAGCGAACGCGCCATGCTCAGCATGGGCATCACGTTCAATGTCTACGGAGCCAGCGAAGGCACCGAGCGCGCCATCCCGTTCGACATCGTCCCGCGCATCATCGACGGCCAGGAGTGGGACGGCGTCGAGGCCGGATTGAAACAGCGGATCAAGGCGGTCAACCGGTTCATCGACGACATCTACCACAAACGCGAAATCATCAAGGAGGGCGTGGTGCCGGAATGGCTGTTCACCTCCTCCAAGGGCTATCTGCCGCAGTGCCAGGACCTCAACCCGCCCGGCGGCGTCTGGGCGCACGTGACCGGTACCGACCTGGTGCGCGACGAAAACGGCTCCTTCTTTGTGCTGGAAGACAACCTGCGCGTTCCCTCGGGCGTCTCCTACGTCTTGCTCGACCGCACGCTGATGAAGCGCAACTTCCCCGAGGTTTTTCATAAAAGCGCCGTACGCCGGGTGGTCGACTATCCCATCCAGTTCATGAAAATGCTGCACAAGCTCGCGCCCGAGGGCGTTGAAAAACCCAACGTGGCGGTTCTGACGCCGGGCGTCTACAACTCGGCCTATTTCGAACACACGTTTCTGGCCCGCCAGATGGGGGCCCTGCTGGTGGAAGGGCGCGATCTGGTCTACGACGGAAAATATGTCTGCGCGCGGACGGTCGACGGCCTGCAGCGCATCGACGTCATCTACCGCCGCATCGACGACGAATTTCTGGATCCGGAGGTCTTCCGCGCCGACTCGACGCTCGGATGCCGCGGCATGATGAAGGCGTTCCGCGAAGGGCACCTCACGCTGGCCAACGCGCCGGGAACGGGCGTGGCCGACGACAAAGTGGTCTACGCCTTCGTGCCCGACATGATTCGCTTTTATCTCGGCGAGGAGCCGTTGCTGCCCAACGTGCCGACCCACCTCTGCATCGAGGAGGAGGCCTTGCAGTACACCTTGGACAACCTCGACAAGCTGGTGGTGAAACCCGCCAGCGAGTCCGGCGGCTACGGCATGCTGGTGGGGCCCCATTCCACGAAAAAAGAGCGCGAAAGCTTCGCCAAGGTGCTGCGCGCCAACCCGCGCAACTACATCTCCCAACCGACCCTCTCGCTTTCGCGGGCGCCGGTGCTCGTCGGCAGCCATTTCGAGGGCCGCCACGTCGACTTGCGGCCCTACATTCTGCACAGCGGCGACGATTCGTATGTGCTGCCCGGCGGCCTGACCCGCGTGGCGCTGAAGAAGGGATCGCTGGTGGTCAACTCGTCGCAGGGCGGCGGAACCAAGGATACCTGGGTCGTCGACCGCATTCCCGACATGGAGGAAGTCTAATGTTAAGCCGCGTTGCAGACCAGATCATGTGGATGAGCCGCTATATCGAGCGCGCCGCCAATACCGCCCGCTTCCTCGAAGTGAGCTACCACCTCAACCTCGACATCCATCAGAACGGCGAGGAGCAGTGGCGCCCGTTGGTTGAAATTACCGGCGACATGAAAACCTTCGAAGTCCGCTACGGCAAACCCAGCGCCGAGAACGTGATGCACTTCCTGATGTTCAACCCGGAATACATCAACTCCATCCAAAGCTGCCTGAACGCCGCGCGCGAGAACGCCAAAGGCCTGCGCGAAAGCATGCCCGCCGAACTGTTCGAGGCCATCAATGCCCTCGGCAAGCTCGTGCCGGAAGCGACGCGTAAAAAGGAATTCTTCCACAGCCAGATCCTCGAACTCTGCCGCGAGGTCAAGCGCGAGTGCATGATGATTTCGGGCATGTTTTCCGAAATCATCGAGCGCGGCCGCGGCTACCACTTCTGGCGGCTGGGCGAATTCATGGAACGGGCCGACAAAACCTCGCGCCTGCTGCACGTGAAATATTTCTACATCCACCCGCAGATCACCGATCTCGAAACCTCCATCGACGACATGCAGTGGCTGGCGCTGTTGCTTTCGCTCGATGCCCGCGAGGCCTACCACCGCACGCACGGACTGATTGAGCGCGACAACGTGATCCACATGATCGTGCTCAATCCGGCCTTCCCGCGCGCCATCCTCTTCTGCCTGCAGACCGCGCTGCAAAGCCTCTCCCTGATCACCCAGGGCGTGCAGGGCGAACCGCACCGGAAACTTTCCGCGCTGTGCGAACGGCTCGAATCGATGAGCGGAGCCGATATCATCGATACCGGCCTGAACGAATTCATCGAGAACCTGCAGCTCGAAATGAACAACATCAACTCGGCCATCTTCGATTACTTCAATCCCGACCCCGCGCTTTCCATCGGAGCCTGACCCTTATGGCCATACGCATTGCCCTTCACCACAAGACCGAATACCACTACGACCAGCTGGCCCAACTCGGGCCGCAAATCATACGGCTGCGCCCCACCCCGCATTGCCGCACCCCGATCATCAGCTACTCGCTGAAGATCGAGCCGGAAGACCACTTCCTCAACTGGCAGCAGGACCCGCAGAACAACTATCTCGCCCGCCTGCTGGTCAACAAACCAACGCGCCTCTTCAGCATGGAGGTCGACCTCGTTGCCGACCTCAAGCCGATCAACCCGTTCGACTTTTTTCTCGAAGAGGCCGCCGAAACCTACCCCTTCGAATACCCCTACAAACTCCGCCGCGAACTGCGCGCCTATTTCACCAAACAGCGCCTGACCCCGCGCTTCCAGGCCTTCCTCGAAACCATCGACACCACCGAAGCCCGCAGCATCGACTTCCTCGCCATGGTCAACGCCAAGGTCAACCAGTCGCTTGAATACACGCTGCGGATGGATCCCGGCGTCTACACGCCGGAACGCACGCTCAAGGAAGGCAAAGGCAGTTGCCGCGATTTCGCGTGGCTGCTGGTCAACCTCTTCCGGCGGCTCGGGCTCGCCGCCCGCTTTGTTTCCGGCTATTCCATCCAGCTGGCCGCCGACGAAAAACCGGTCGACCCGAACGCGCCGGCCGGCGTGCCCGAAGACGTCTGCGACCTGCACGCCTGGTGCGAGGTCTACCTGCCCGGCGCCGGGTGGGTCGGGCTCGACGCCACCAGCGGGCTCTTCTGCGGCGAGGGCCACATTCCGCTCGCCACCTCGGCCGATGCCCAGGGTGCGTCGCCGCTCGAAGGCGGCATCACCCCCTGCGAAACCGAATTCCACGTCGAGATGTCCGTCACCCGCATCCACGAAGATCCGCGCGTCACCAAGCCCTACACCGACGGCCAGTGGCAGGCCGTCGTCGAACTCGGCGATGCGGTCGACAAACGGCTCAAAGCCGGGGATGTCCGCCTCAGCATGGGCGGCGAGCCGACCTTCATTTCCGGCACCGATCTCGAAGGCGAAGAGTGGAACACCGGCGCGGTCGGCCCCACCAAGAAACCGCTTTCGGAAAAACTGATTCGCCGTTTGCGCGCGCGCTTCGGCCCGCAGGGGCTGTTGCATTTCGGGCAGGGCAAATGGTACCCGGGCGAGCCGCTGCCGCGCTGGGCGCTCGGGCTCTACTGGCGCAAGGACGGCCAGCCGATCTGGGCCAACGATGCACTCATCGGCAGCGAAAACGAAAACTATGGCCACACCTATAAAGATGCGCTGGCATTGACCGAAGAGCTCTCCCGCCAGCTCGGCGTCGACCGCTCCTACATCAACCCCGCCTACGAAGATCCGGTCAAGTTTTCCCTGCGCGAACGCGAGCTGCCGATCAACGTCGACCCGCTCGACAGCAAGCTCGACGATCCGCAGGAGCGCGAGCAGCTGCTCAAGGTGTTCAACCGCGGGCTCAATACGCCGGTCGGCTATGTCCTGCCGCTCGAACGCACGGGCGACGGCTGGCAGAGCGGACTCTGGATGCTGCGCGGAAAACAGCTCTATCTCATTCCCGGCGACTCCCCGCTGGGCCTGCGTCTGCCGCTCGAAAGCCTGCCGTGGGCGAAGAAGGAAGACCGCCCGGTCATGGGCACCTCCGATCCGTCGGCCTACCACCCGCCGCTGCCGGGCCGCCGCGCCATCGTGGTGCCGCAAAACCGCGGCGACGCACCGCGCGCCCCCGGCATCTTCGAAAGCAACGAGCAAACGTCCGACCAGTTGCCGCAGCCCGGCCAGTCCGCCCCGTGGGTGATCCGCACCGCGCTGTGCGTCGAATGCCGCGACGGCCGCCTCTACGTCTTCTTCCCGCCGTGCGGCAAAATCGAGGACTACCTCGATCTCGTCGCCGCGGTCGAGCACGCCGCCGAAATCACCGGTACGCCGGTGCTGATCGAAGGCTACACGCCGCCGCACGATCCGCGCATCGAATACATGAAGGTCACGCCCGATCCCGGCGTGATCGAGGTCAACATTCAGCCGGCCTATTCCTGGCGCGAGATGATCAACAACACCTCCGTGCTCTACGAAGAGGCGCGCCAATGGCTGCTGCGCACCGACAAGTTCCAGCTCGACGGGCGCCACACCGGCACCGGCGGCGGAAACCACGTGGTCGTCGGCGGCGCCACCCCGGCGGATTCGCCCTTCCTGCGCCGACCGGACCTGCTCAAATCGCTGATCGGCTACTGGATGAACCACCCGTCGCTCAGCTATCTCTTCAGCGGCCTGTTCATCGGGCCGACCTCGCAGGCGCCGCGCGTCGACGAAGGCCGTCCCGACGCCGCCTACGAAATGGAGCTGGCGTTCAAACAGATTCCGGGCACCAAAGATCCGTCGATCCCGCCGTGGCTGGTCGACCGCGTCTTCCGCCACCTGCTGACCGATCTCACCGGCAACACGCACCGCGCCGAATTCTGCATCGACAAAATGTATTCGCCCGACAGCCCGACCGGCCGCCTGGGGCTGGTCGAGTTCCGCGGCTTCGAGATGCCGCCGCACGCCCGCATGAGCCTCACCCAGCAACTCTTGCTGCGCGCCCTGATCGCCGATTTCTGGGAACGGCCCTACGACGAGCCGCTCACCCGCTGGCTGACGCACCTGCACGACCGCTTTATGCTGCCGCACTATGTGCATCAGGATTTCGCCAACGTCATCGAGCGCCTGAACGACGCCAACTTCCCCTTCCGGCAGGAGTGGTTCGCCACCCATTTCGAATTCCGCTTCCCGGTCATCGGCTCCGTCACCATCGATGGCGTGACGATCGAACTGCGGCAGGCGATCGAACCGTGGCTGGTGCTCGGCGAAGAGGCCGGCGGCGGAGGCACGGCGCGCTATGTCGATTCCTCGCTCGAACGGCTCCAGGTGAAGGTCAGCGGATTCCACGAACCGAAGCATGCGATTGCGGTCAACGGCATCGAAATCCCGCTGACGGCGACCGATCATCCGGGCGTGTTTGTGGCGGGCGTGCGCTACCGCGCATGGCAGCCGCCGAGCTGCCTGCACCCCACGATTCCGGTGCACGCGCCGCTTGTATTCGATTTGGTGGATCGGCAGAACGCGCGGGCGGTTGGCGGCTGCACCTACTATGTCAGCCACCCCGGCGGAAGAAGCCATGAAATTTTCCCGATCAACGCACTTGAAGCAGAAACCCGACGCGCCGAGCGCTTCCGGACCCTGGGCCACACCCCCGGGCCGTTCCAGATGCGCCGCGTTCCGCGCAATTCGGAAATGCCCGTCACGCTCGATTTGCGGCGTTTCTAATTGGACGGACACCACATGAATTCATTGATCAACGCTTACCAACCGATTGCAGGCGCGTATTCGGAAATGTTGGACCCGCAGCGGGCTATCCGCCCGCCCTGGCAAACCATGCTCGACCAGCTCGCCGCCTACGGCCCCGAAGATATCGAGGCCCGCTGGCAGCGCGCGCAACGAATGATCCGCGAAAACGGCGTTACCTACAACGTCTACGACGATGCCCAGATCGGCAGCCATCCCTGGATGCTCGACCCCGTCCCCCTGATGATTGCCCCCGACGAATGGGAGGAACTCTCCGCGGGACTGATCCAGCGGATGAAGGTCCTCAACCTCGCCTTGGCCGACCTCTATTCCGACCAAACCCTGCTGAAAAACAACGTCCTGCCGAGCGAACTGCTCTTTGCCAATCCCCAGTTCCTGCGGCCCTGCTGCCCGATCAAACCGCCCGGCGGAAGCTACCTCACCCTGCATGCCGTCGACCTCGCCCGGACCCCGGCCGGAAAATGGTGCGTCGTGAAAGACCTGGCCCAATCACCGCCCGGCGCGGGCTATGCCCTGGAAAACCGGTTGGTGGTCTCGCGAACCTTTCCGAGCATGTACCGCGATTGCGGCATCCAGCGGCTCGCTCCGTTTTTCATTGCCCTGCGCGACACGCTCGAAGGGCTCTCCCAGGCGGCGAACCCGCACATTGTGGTGCTGACGCCGGGGCCGCACAGTTCCAGTTATTTCGAACACGCCTACATCGCCCGCTATCTCGGCTATCCGCTGGTGGTCGGCAACGACCTCACCGTCCGCGGCAGCCAGGTGTTCCTCAAGACGCTGTCCGGCCTGAAAAAAGTGGACGTGATCCTGCGCCGCCAGGCCGATCTCCACTGCGACCCGCTGGAGCTGGCGAGCGATTCCATCCAGGGGATTCCCGGCCTGATCCAGGCGGCGATCGATGGCGAGGTGGCCATTGCCAATGCCTTGGGCAGCGGGCTGGCCGAAACCCCGGCCCTGTTGCCGTTCTTCCCGGGGCTCTGCCGAGCACTCACCGGCGAAGAGCCCTTGCTCGGCACCCTGCCGACGCTCTGGTGCGGCCAGGAAAAGGAGTGCAAACAAGTCCTCGACCAGATCGACCGCTGGGTCGTGAAGCGCGCCTTTGCCGGCCCGCATGAAAAACCCGTCTTCGTGCGCACGCTTGCCCCGGCGGAGCGCGCCGCGCTCGCCGAGCAGATTAAGGCCGATCCCGATCAGTACATCGCGCAGGAAAACATCGAGCTCTCCTCCTCGCCCTGTTGGCAGCATCAGCAGATGGTCCCGCGCCACACCATGTTGCGGGCGTTTACCCTGGCCACCGCCAACGGATGGATGGTCATGCCCGGCGGACTCGTCCGCACGGCGGCGCAGGTCGATTCGGCGATCGTCAGCATGGAAAGCGGCGGCGGATCGAAGGATGCCTGGGTGCTGGCCCGCGGCATCGTCGAGCCGGTCACCCTGCTTTCCGGCGAAGACGACGAAGAGATACACCTGTCGCGGTCGGATGCGAACCTCTCGAGCCGCGTGGCCGACAACCTGTTCTGGTTGGGGCGCTATGTTCAACGCGCCGACATGCACGCCCGCATCCTGCGCACCATCCTGCGGCGCCTCACCGAGGAACACCTGCCCGACGGTTCGCCGGAGCTCGCCGAGCTGCTGCGCGTCATCGCGGTGATTACGGGAGCGGACAAAAAGACCCCCTCGATCACCGATCCGCTCAAGCAGCCGGCCGAGACCAAAGCGTTTATCTTCAGCATGCTCTACGGCAAGACCCATCTGGGCAATCTTTACAACGCACTGACCAGCGCCTGCAATATCGGCGCCACGGTGCGCGAGCGCATCAGCATCGACACCTGGCGCATCCTCGACCGCATGAACAACGAGCTGCTCTCGGCCCGCGACGAAGGCGATCTGCCGGACGCGCTCGATATGCTCGACCACCTGCTGATGCCGCTGTCCGCCTTTTCCGGACTCAGTTCGGAAAGCATGACGCATGGGTACGGCTGGCGGTTTATGGACATGGGCTTCCGCATGGAACGCGCCACCATGAGCGCGCAGGTGTTGCGCGAACTGCTGGCGCAGCCCGCCGCCTTTGAAACGCCGGTGCTCGATGCCATTTTGGAAGTGGCGAACAGTTCGATGACCTATCGTTCACGCTACCAGAGCCACGTTGCCCTGCTCCCGCTCCTCGACCTGCTGATCTGCGACGACACGAACCCGCGCAGCCTGGCCTATCAGCTGGTCATGGTCAGCCAGCATATCAACGCCCTGTCGCAACTGACGGAGCGCGGCTTGCTCCCGGAGCAAACCCTCGCCAGCGAGCTGGTCAGCCACATCGAGCAATGCGATTTGGCCCAGCTGGTTCAAACCGACGAACAAGGAAAGCGCGCCGAACTGAGCCGCTTCCTGGCGGAAATCAACGAGCACGTTCTGGAGCTCAGCAACATGGTGACGCACCGCTATCTGGCGCATGTGCTGGTGACCAGCCGGCTGTCGTCTTCGATAGGCTCCGAAAACTGGGACGGCGTGGAGGACGAAGAATGATTTATCATCTCCGCCACCTCACGTCGTTCCGCTACACCCAGCCGGTCACGTTTGTCTACAACACGCTGCACCTCAAGCCCCGGGAACTGCCTTGGCAGAAGGTGCAGTCCTTCCTGCTGGAGATCGAACCGATTCCGACGGTGCAGACCGAACGCCTCGACTATTTCGGCAACACCGCCACCTTCTTCATGATCCAGTCCCCGCATGATGCCATGAAGGTGCTGGCGAAATCCGTGATCGAAGTCCTGCCCCGGCCGCCGGCCGCGCAGCCCGGCATTCCGTGGGACACCGCCCGCCGCGCCATGCGGGCGGATACAACCCCGAACGGACTGGATGCCTATCAATACGGCTTTGCCTCGATCTATGCCAAACCGATGCCGGAAGCGCGCGCCTATGTCCAGCCGTCGTGCAGCCCGGGCATGACGGTCCACGCCGTGGCCACGGAATTGATGACGCGCATCAATACCGATTTCACGTTCGACCCCAAAGCCACCACCGTGGCCACGCCGGTGACGGAAGTTCTGCAGAACCGCCGCGGAGTCTGCCAGGATTTTGCGCATCTGATGATCGCATGCCTGCGCAGCATCGGCATTGCCGCGCGCTATATGAGCGGCTATATCCAGACGCTCCCGCCGCCCGGACAGCCCCGTCTTGCCGGGGCGGATGCCTCGCATGCCTGGGTGGCCGTCTACTGTCCGCAAGCCGGATGGCTGGAGCTCGACCCCACCAACAATCAGGTGGCCGACGAACAGTATATCACGCTTGGCTGGGGCCGGGACTATCACGACATCAGTCCGGCCAAAGGAGTGTTGTTCGGCGGGGGCACCCACACGGTGCACGCCCAAGTCGACATGATTCCGGAAACGGAACTCCGGCCAACGCAACAACGACAACAGCAGCAATAAGGAGTTCACCAATGGCTCATGTAATTTTTTACGAAAAACCCGGATGCATCAACAACGCCAAACAAAAGGAGTGGCTCGAAGCCGCCGGCCACACCATCGAGGCCTACAACATTCTCGAGCATCCCTGGGAGCCCGAGGATCTGTGCACGTTCCTGCAGGGCGACGACCCGGCGAACTGGTTCAACCGCACGGCCCCGGCCATCAAGCAAGGCAAGCTGACCCCGGAACGCTTCGGCGCGCACGAGGCGCTGGCGGCCATGGTGGTGTCGCCCATCCTGATCCGGCGCCCGCTCATGCAGATCGGCGAGGTTAAACTGCAGGGCTTCGAGCAGGAAACGCTCGATCGGCTCATCGGTCTAGCCCCGACCCCCGGCGCCGAAGAAACCGTCGATCAGCTCAGGAACGACGACCTTGCGCGCTGCCCGCAAGCCGCGACGAACTGCGGCTGATGCCGAGGACGACCGCGTTCCTGCGGCCGAGGGTATGTTCACAGAAACAGGAGCCAGGCCATGCAGTTACTCACCAGTTGCAACTTAACCTTCGACATCGAGGTGCCGACCCCCTTCGTGCTGATGCTGCGGCCGCGCAGCGGGGCCCAGCAGTGGATCGCCCGCGAGGAATACAAGCTGGAGCCCAGCGTCCCCGCCGTTGAATTCACCGATCCCTACGGCAACCTCTGCCAGCGCCTGATGGCCCCGCCCGGCCTGTTCGGGGTGTATACCGCCGCCGAAGTCGTGACGCAGGACTGGGTGGACCAGGCCCCCGGCGCACCGTTTGTGGAAGTCGACCACCTGCCCGATGGCGTGCTGAGCTATCTGCTGCCGAGCCGCTACTGCGAGTCCGACCGCTTCGGCCAAATGGCCACCGAAATCACCGCCGGCCAGTGGCTCGGATACGATCAGGTTCAGGCCATTGAATCGTGGTTAAAGGCAAACATCCGTTTCGAGCCGTACGACAGCGACATTCAGTTGTCCGCATCCGAAATCAACGAACGCGGCTGGGGCGTCTGCCGCGATCTGTCCCATCTCGGAATCGCGCTCTGCCGCAGCCTGAGCATCCCGGCCCGCATGGTCGTGGGCTATCTGCACGGCCTTCAACCCATGGAACTGCATGCCTGGTTCGAGGCCTACGTCGGCGGCCGCTGGTACACCTTCGATGCCACGCAGGCGGAACTCAGAGGCGGCTACGTCGCCATCGGCTACGGCCGCGATGCGGCCGACGTCGC
>NZ_JBFJYW010000104.1:0-11030 GCF_041622395.1 Pontiella sp.
AAGGAATGTTCTGCCGAGCCCCGAACCGCGCGATGAATCTTTCACGTATATTTTGCTGATCATGAGCTTTCCATCGGGATGGTTCGGGATCAAACCGAGGTATCCCACGGGTTCATCGCCACGCAGGGCCAGGTAATACTCATACCCGGAAGCCATCTGGGATTGAAGCGCCTCGACGCTTTGAAACTTCTCCAGCATGTAATCCACCTGTTCCTGGCCGATGATTTCCGGATAGTGATGATTCCAGATTTCCCTGGCCAAGGCGGCGAGGCGAGCCACTTGCCGACTGTTTGCAACGGGCTCAATCGTGATTCTAACGAGACGCTCTACCGAACCCGCATTCAATGCGTCCGCTGCGGCGGACAAACCGTCGTGGCCGGCGCGGGGAGCGGGAGTCTCGTCGGCTTCCGAGGGAGGCGTGATTGGTACGGCATTCAGCAGCGCAGCGCGTATCGCATTTTCTTCGCTGGCATGGGCCAGAACAGTCACCTGGTCCCCCCCGTGCAAATGGGTCGATCCCTTGGGCGCGATCAAGAGTTTTCCCCGCGTAATCAGGGTGATCACGGCTCCGGCGGGCAAGTGCAGCTCGGCGATGGTTGGACCGATCAGCCCCTGAGGATCGGGGAGATCGACGACGATCAAATCGTAGTCGCTTTCGCTCATGGTCACGAGTTCCAGATTGAACAGCGGCTTGGGACGCATGGGGCAGGTCAGTTTCAACCACTTCGCCAGCACCCCGAGGGTGCTCCCCTGCACGGCAATGGACAGGAGGACGGCGAAGAACACCATGTTGAACACATCCTGTCCAACGGCGAGCCCGGCGGCGGCGGGATAGGTGGCGAGGACGATCGGAACCGATCCGCGCAAGCCGGCCCATGCAATAAAGGTTTTATCCTTCCATCCCAGGCGCATCCCGATCGTGCCGATCAAAACGGCAAGGGGGCGGGAGATGAAGGTCAGCACCGCGAAAACGATAATGCCTTGAAGCCAAATGCCACTCCATTGGCGGGGAAAGACCTGCAGGCCCAGCATCACGAACATGGCGATGTTGGCCACGGTGGACAGCGCCGCCGAAAAATTCGTCACGCCCTGTTTATGGACGAAGGGTCGATTCCCCATCACGTAACCGGCCACAAAGACCGCGAGCATGCCGCTCGCCTGCAGCGCGTCGGTAATTCCGTAGGTTAGCAGGACCATGCCCAGTGACAGCACATAGTAATGACCGCGGTCTTGCGGGCTCAGGCGATTAAACAGCCACAGTCCTGCGCGCGCGATCACCCACCCCACCAATGGCGCCGCCGCAAATTTCCAGACGAACTGGACGACGGTCAAGGGCCAGGCCGTATGGGCCGACGTAAGCATGCCCAGCACGGCGACGGTGAGCAGCACGGCCATCGGGTCGTTGGCGCCGCTTTCAATTTCGGTGATCGAGGAGAGTTTTTTCGGGAGCGACTGCCGCCGGAGAATGGAAAAGATCGCGGCCGCATCGGTGGAGGAGATGATGACCGCAAGCAGGATGGATTGCTCGAACGACCATTCGAGCAGGTATCGCAAGACGCCGAAAGTTGTGGCCGCGGTCAGAATGACGCCCCATGTGGCCAGCCCGCCGGCCGGCAAGGCGACCGCCGTGAAGTCCGTTTTCTTGGTCGAAAAGCCCCCATGGAAAAGGATGAACACCAAGGCCAGGTTTGCGATCTGCTTGGTCAGGGCGATGTCGTCGAAATACCAGAGGTTGAGGACATCGCTGCCGCAGAGAATCCCGGCGCAAAGCGCGATCAGGATGACCGGAACGCTCCATCGATCAAGCCACACGGCGGCCAGAACGACGCCAATCAAAATCAATGATCCTATTACATAAACGGAGTCCATGACGTCCTTTTCATTCCCGGATAAATTCTTGCTGGACTGAGTTGTTTCGGCAGCACCAACGGCGTTTAAGCGTTGTATGAATTCCCGAATGGGGAAGCTACCCTTTTCTGTTTCTTTTAAGCTCAGAACCGGTTTCCCGCCTGCAATCGATCGCCCCCCCGGCGTCTGCATGATTCGCCGCTCCATACCCCTCGTTGCGATCTGATGCACGGAAGCGATGTGTCGGACTGCAGGACGGAATTGGTCGAGCCTGCGCGACCTTCCCGCCGCAGATCCCCACCTCGGGCTCCCGATACGCACACTCAGGGGGCGAGGCGCTCGATGCTCCAGCCCTCGTCCGTGCGCGTGTATTGGAATCGGTCATGCAGGCGATGCGCCCCGCCCTGCCAGAATTCGATCACGGTCGGCGTCACGCGGTATCCGCCCCAGAAATCCGGCAGCGGGATTTTGCCCTCCTTGAACTTTTCCTTCATGGCGTAAAACTGCTTCATCAGCATCTGCCGCGAAGAGATCGGCCGGCTCTGGGCCGAGGCCCAGGCCGCCAGCTGGCTCTCCTGCGGGCGGGAGGAAAAATAGTTCAGGGATTCCATCAGGCCGACCCGCTCAGCCGACCCGCAGATCTTCACCTGCCGTTCGAGCGCATGCCAGGGGAAATGCAGGCTGACCCGGGGATTGCGCGCGATCTCCAGCGCCTTGCGGCTTTCGTAGTTGGTGTAAAAAACCAACCCGGCGGCATCCAAATGTTTCAGCAGCACAATGCGCTGGCTGGGCTGACCGTCCTCATCCACGGTGGCCAACGTCATGGCCGTGGGATCCGGAAGATCGGCCTTCACCGCCTGATCGAGCCAGAATTCGAACTGCTCAACCGGATCGTCCGGCAAATTCTTTCGGAGCAGCCCATCCTTCAGGTAGTCCCTTCGTATTGATTCGAGTTCGATCATCATGCTTCCTTGAATTCATCGCACACTAGCGCCCCGAATGCTGTTCGGTCGGCGCATACCCCCCGCGGGCATGGTCGAAGCGCTCAAGCATTGGAATATAGCGCCGGTAGCGGTCCAACGGAATCTCGTTCCGCCAGATCCCGCCCAAACGGGCGGCCACCACGCTACCGAAAAAGAGCACCACGATGAGCATGGCATACAGCCAGGGGCGAATGACCAGACGGTGTTTCCGCATGCCCAGGCCCAAGGTATCCTTTACCGGGCAGACCGCCACGCACCGCAGGCAGGCGTGGCATTCATCGGACCGGACGGTCCCCGCGCAATGAACCTCTATATTCACCGGACACACCTGCGTACATTTTCGGCAGTCGATGCAGCTTGCGACATTGCGCCGGATTTTCCAAGGGCTCAGCCAGCCGGCCATTCCGAGCAACGCGCCGTAGGGACACAAATAACGGCACCAGACATTGCGGATCAACAGGGCCAGCAACGCGAGAACGGACAGCACCACGATGGTGGTCGTCGATGGATCCAGGAAAAAGACCAGCATCTTCAAATCCGCAATTTGATTGTAGGGACTGTAGATGAATGCCTTCAGGGCCGACCCGGGCATCTTCACCAGAATGATCCAGCAGAAAAAACCGAGCAGCAGATATTTGATGCAGCGCAGCAGATAATCGAACCAGCGCCGTACCTGCAACGGTTGCCGGAACAGCAGTTTCTGCGCGCCGTTCATGAATTCATTCATCAATCCGAAGGGACACACCCAGCTGCAGAATCCCCGTTTGAGCAGTAGCGCGGTCAGCAAAATCACGACAAACATCACGAGGCCCGCCGGGTGGATGCGGTTGAAGTCGCCCGAAACGATCCAGTATTTCAGGCTCATCAGCGAGCTGATCGGCAAGAAAGCCTCCACCCCCGGCGGCCGCTCAACCACCCGTTCCGCGCCTACCACCAACTGCCGGTAAAACAGTAAAAACCGGAAGCCGATCCAGATCGTCACGGCGGCAAACAGCAGCTGCACCAGCCTCCGCAACAGATTGACACTGTTCAGCGTTTTCAACAGACCGCCGTAGTTCATCTTCATGCCTATTCATCCCCTGAAAAAAGGAAAAGGATAATTGCACGCCGGCCAACGGCCTTGATGCGGATCAAGAAAACGACGCATTGGATTTTTTTCGAGGGCCCCGTCTCCACGCCACATCAAAGAAACGGGTGAATCGCCCGTCTTCCAATCGCGGAACGATGGGCGGCAATCTCCGGAAACGAACCCTGCGTGTTGCCGCCCCCGCGAAGGGGCCGATTTGCGAGGGCCTGCTTCCCAATTCGTCCTGAAGAGCCAAACGCACGGCGCCAATCTCCGCACGCCCCCCCTTGGCGACCCGGGCGTTAATCTCAGCAAAAATCTTCTCGCCAAGGCGGCCATTTAAGGGGATTCTCCCGTCGCTTTCAACCAAACCCAACAGACGGCCATTTTCCTTTGAAAAAACACTAGACTTGGTAGGGGCGTTTCCCTATACATAACCCTCTTTTGCGCGATTCCCCGATCTCGCATTGATGTAAAATTTTAAATAACGAAGGTGTTACCATGCCTAAAACGAAAACGAAAAAGTGTGCAGCTAAACGGTTTAGCAAAACCGGTACCGGCAAGTTGAAGCGGAACCACATGGGTGGAAGCCACATTTTGACCAACAAAAACCGTAAACAGAAACGGAAACTGCGCAGCCAAGACATCGTCGACAAGTCGGACATGAAGCGCATCATCCCGTTCATCTAATTGCTGAGGAGACTGAATCATGCCAAGAGCAACCAATGGACCGGCCTCGCGCCGTAGACGCAACAACCGCCTGAAACTCGCCAAGGGTTTCCGTGGCGCACGCAGCAAGCTTTTTCGCCAGGCCACGGAAGCCGTGGACCGCGCACAGGCCATGGCCTATGTGCACCGCAAGCACAAGAAACGCAACTTCCGCCGTCTGTGGATCGTTCGCGTCAATGCCGCTTGCCGCATGAACGGCATCAGCTACAGCCGCTTCATCGATGGCTGCAACAAAGCCGGCATCGAACTCAACCGCAAAATGCTTTCCGAAATCGCCATCCACGATGCCGAAGGATTTGCCAAAGTGGTTGCGACCGCCAAAGCCAAAGTCTGCTAGGTTTAGCCGACCGAACTTTGCAAAGGACCGTCCGAATGGACGGTCTTTTTTTTATTTCCGGCGGCGGCGCGCGTGCTTCCCTTTCAGCGAGTGGATCTGGGAGCGCCGCTCGCCCAGTCCGCGGATCACGGAAATGGGCGTTTCGGTTTCGTAGTCGAGCCCGCTGTAATACATCGCCGCGGCGGGCGTCATCGGCAACGGGATAAAATCCTGCACCTGCTGGAGATTCCAGCGCTCTTCGCGGATATAGCCGGCAACCGCCTTCATCTCTTCCGCGGTCGAGCCGGGGAAATTGGAGATGAAGTACGGCACGAGATACTGCTCCTTGCCGGCCTCGCGGCTGCACGCCTCGAATTCCTTGCGGAAGGCCTCGAACACCTCCAGCCCCGGCTTGCGCATCCGCTTGACGACATCGGGATGCAGGTGCTCCGGGGCGATTTTGAGATGCCCCGAAACATGGTTTGCCGCCAGCTCGCGGATGTACTGCGGATTCTTCAGCGCCAGTTCCATCCGAATGCCCGACTGGATAAAGACATGCTTCACCCGATCCAGCGCGCGCACGCTCCGCATCAGATGGATTTCCGCATCCTTGTCGATTTCCAGATTCGGGCAGATATTGGGATGCAGGCAGCTAGGACGCCGACAGACCTCGCACGCCTTGGAAACCCCGTTGCGGCAACCGTAGAGATTGGCGGTCGGCCCGCCCAGATCCGTCACCGTACCGCGGAAACTTTTACTCGCGGCCATCTCCTCCACTTCCCGCACGACCGAATCCTCCGACCGGCTGGAAAGAAAACGGCCCTGGTGAAATCCGAGTCCGCAGAAGGTGCAGCCGCCGGCGCAACCGCGCACCACGGTCACCGATTCCTTGATCATCGTGAAGGCCGGGATCGGCTCCTTGTACATTGGGTGCGGCGCGCGCATGTAGGGCAGCTCGTAAATCCGGTCGAGCTCGGCCGTATTCAGCGGCATGGCCGGCGGCTCGATCCACAGCGCCCGCGCGCCGTGGAATTGCACAAGCGGTTTGCCGGAAAAAGGGTTTTGCTCGCGCTCGGTCAGCTTCGTCAGCTGGATCATGGACGCCTTGTTGGACTGGCACTCCTCGTAGGACGGCAACACCGTGCACGCTTCGAAATCCCGCTCGGCCGACTCGCGGCCGCCCAGCAGCCGCGCCGTGCCGGCGATGCCCTCCAGCGGTTCGTCCGCGGCAATGCGCCGGGCGATCTCGCGGATGGCGCGCTCGCCCATGCCATAGACCAGGATGTCGGCCTTGGAATCCTGCAACACCGACGGCCGCAGTTTATCCTGCCAGTAATCAAAATGAACGGTCCGGCGCATGCTGGCCTCGATCCCGCCGATCACCACCGGCAGTTTCGGGAACGCACGCCGCGCCAATTGCGCGTAGACGTTCACCGCCAGATTCGGTCGCTTATCGGTTACGCCGCCTTCGCTGTAGTCGTCGTCGCGGCGCCTGCGGCGCGCGGCCGTGTAGTTCGAGAGCATCGAATCCAGATTCCCGGCCGTAACGCCGCAAAAGAGGCGCGGCCGCCCCATCACCTCGAAGCTCGCGGGATCGGTCCAGTCCGGCTGGGGCAGAATCCCCACGCGCAGCCCTTCCGCCTCCAGCACCCGGCCGATCACCGCCGCGCCGAACGTCGGATGGTCCACATAGGCGTCGCCGGTGACAATCAGGACATCCAACACATCCCAGCCACGCGCCGTCATTTCGGCTTTGGTGGTGGGCAGGAATTGTTTTTCGGGAGCTTCGTTCATGGTGCGCGGGAACATATACCCTGCCCCGCCCCCTGCCAACCCTTCTTTGCTCCCCTTGTCCCTTCACTTCCTACCTCCTTTTTCGCATTTCGCTGGCATCATGATCAAAAAAGGCCTTATCAAACGCAACGGCAATCAGTCCGACCTTTTCTGCAACGATCCCCAAAATTGCAGGACTTCTTTTTTGTGCCCTGACGGTTCGAATTTCGAGCAGATCCAGCGCGCGGCGACGGTCGCATACGCGGAGCGCTTCCTTTTCACAAACGATGCGCTAGTCGCTAATAACACGGTAAAAACGATGCGACACACCGGTAGAGTAATCCACTGAATAGCCAGTAGCATTGGTAGCACTGATGACCCCGCCAAGATCAAACCAGTTGGTTGAAACGAGATTGGTCGAATACTGAACCTGGTAGCTCTGACCCGAGATGGAAGACCACTCAATTCCTACCGCCGAGTCGATGTTTATGCTTACAACGATCGCCGGAACCGGTGTAGCACCAATGGCCGCGACGCGAAACCCGAACGCTTCGTTCCCATCAGCCGCCGGGTTGAAACCGTTGCGGCTCGTGGAACGCAGGAAGCCGTAGCCGGCAGTGGCTAATCCTCCACGATACACGCGGTCGGCAACCGGGTTATTGGTCGATCCATCAAAGGCACTCTCGCACCACTCCCAAACGTTGCCCATCATATCATAGGTTCCGTTCTGCTCCGGACCACCGAAACCGGCTTCCCACATATAGTTGGGGAAACCATTCACATAGCCGCTACTGTAATAGTTCCAACCCTCGGTCGTGCCATGGGTCAGATCGCCCAACTCGTCGCTCCCGTTGGCAAAGAGCGAATAGGTGCCGTCATTAATCGGCTTGTAGTAGGCCGCCTTGTACCACTCGTCCTCGGAGGGCAGCACATAAACCGTGCCGTAGGTCGAAACCGCCGCCGCGCGATCCACCGCCAAAAGAGTCAGACCATCGCCGCTGAATTGATAGGCACCGCCGATGGCACTGCCCGTGGTGAGCCAGTTGGCAAACTTCATTCCCTCGTAAGCCGAGACATACGAGGCCGGGCCCCCGCCTCCCACGGTGCGGGTGCCGTCGTTCCAGTAGCCCTCGTCGCCATCGCTGATCAGGCTGTCCGCCGCGCGCGCCTTGGCAAACTCATCGATCGTCACCTCCGTCCTTCCGATGCGATAGTCATAGTCCACCGCGCCATAGCCGTTCGCATCAGCCGAATTGTCCGCATTGCCGATGAGTACAAAATCGATGCTGAACTGATTCGTGCCCGTGCCGAACACATCCGCATAACACCCGACGGCCACCAACACCGCCGCCAAAATCACTGCTTTCCGTTTCCGACTCATAATGAACTCCTATCTGATAAAGGAACCATACTCCCGCTTTTTCACGCATTCAATGATCGTATTTGTCACTTTTCGTCGCCTGCAGGGAAGGAAACGTTGCATAGAGTCTTCCATTCCAGCGCTCCCTTCTTTATCGTTTCCATCCGTTGGAAATAGCAGGGAGCACAGACCATGATCAAAGACACCATTGCCAAACTCATTAGCCACGAAACCCTTTCCCGCGCGGAGGCCGCCGCGGCGATGACCGACATCATGTCGGGCGAGGCCACCGAAGCGCAGATCGGCGCTTTTATCATGGGCCTGCGGCTCACGGGCGAAACGCCGGAAACGATTGCCGGATGCGCGGAAGTCATGCGAGCGAACGCCACGAAGATCAAATGCGATGACCCCAATGCGGTCGACATTGTCGGCACCGGCGGCGACGGCGCGCATACCTTCAACATTTCCACCACCTCCACCTTCGTCATTGCCGGCGCGGGGGTCACGGTGGCCAAACACGGCTCCTACGGCGTATCGAGCAAATCCGGAGCGGCGAATGTACTCGACGCGCTGGGCATCAACATTCAGTACACGCCGCAGCGCATGGAGGCGTGCCTGAACGAGCTGGGTGTGGCCTTCCTGTTCGCGCCGGGCCTGCACCCGGCCATGAAGCACGTGGTGGGTCCGCGCCGCGAACTGGGCGTCTGGAGCATCTTCAACATTCTCGGTCCGCTCTGCAATCCGGCCGGCGTCAAAAACGGCGTCATGGGCGTGTTCAAGCCGGAGCTGGTGCCGATCGTCTCCGACGCCTGCGCCCAGCTCGACATGAACTACCAATTCATCGTCCACGGCAATGACGGCCTCGACGAATTTACCACCACGACCACCACCATGGTCACCGAAATCCGCCGCGGAAAGGTGGAGTCCTACGAGGTCCAACCCTCCGGCCTCGGCCTCAAAACCGCCACCGCGGCCGACCTCGTTGGCGGCGAACCGGCCGAAAACGCCGCCATCACCCGCGCCATCCTCGGCGGCGAAAAAGGCCCCAAACGCGACATTGTCCTGCTCAACGCCGCCTTCGCCATCATGGCCGGCGGAAAAGCGGACAACCCGAAAGACGGCCTCGCCCTCGCCGCCGAATCGATCGACTCCGGTGCCGCGCTGAAAAAGCTCGAAGCCCTGGCTGCGATGTCGCAGGGGTAGTTTCACCGGGATAACAGGATGTATTGCGGCATTCCATGTACAATCCGTGAAAGGCTCTTCCGATTGCACAAAACAAACCCAAATGATAGTGTTTGTTCATGAGTCAGACATTGGAACAGATCTTTATCCTTGCCGCTCGAAAAGAAATCAGGATTTCCGACCACGGATATAACGAGCTTGCCAATGACGGGATTTTCGCTCGTGACATTGTGGGTTCGCTACCTGATGCAGAGCTACTGGAAGATTATCCTAATTTTCATAAGGGAGCGTGTGTTTTAGTACTTCAGAGAGATCGAAACGGAAATCCGATTCACGCCGTGTGGGGGATTCCTAAAAATGAAACAAGTCCTGCGGTTTTGGTTACGGCCTATCGTCCCGACCCAACAAAATGGTCAAACGACTTCAGGAGCAGAAAATGACAACCAGACATTCCACAAAACTAGTACATGAAGGGAACTACATGGCTGACATCGATGTGGAGCTCATTGAGCAGGAAACAGGATGGTCTCCATATCTTTCCCTCGACGATGCCTACAAGATCGACGACGTGCGTGAAGCGCTTAGGCGCAACGATCTCCAATCTGCAGGCCGCCTTGCCCGCATTTTTCAATTAACGCCCATTGCAGTTTAGAACCCCTCGCCAAAATGTCGCACTAAAGCCGCCGTGTTGCGCTGGCTCTACTTCAAGGAACGCTGACGCGGACGCGATAAAACAGGGGATCGGTTTCGGGCATGTGATGAAACTCCACACCGTCCGCAGAACCGGCCCGGTCGAGCTGGTTTGAATCGACCGTCCAGCCGCCCGTCGTCAGGTTGGTGCTGACGAGCAGGCTGTACTGCCGCCTGGCCGAAGCCGTGGCAATAATTTGATTCGTTCCCGACGCGCTGGCGAAGGCGGTGATCCTGAAGAGCGAGTTGGTGTCGAACGGATCGGTGTCCGCAATGGATTCATCGGCATCGGCAATGCCGTCGCCATCGCTGTCGGCGAGTCCGTTCTCCGCAGCAATGGGGCTGTAGCCATATTCGACTTCCCACTCATCCAGCATGCCGTCGCCATCCGTATCGGAAGCCGCGTTGATATACTCGTGCGCCCCCATGTCAACCACTGCGGAGCCATCGTTGTCGCCGTCGAGCGGCCGCGACAGGCCGTCGATATCTTCCGACCCGCTTCCGGCATTGCTGCCCGCATCGATGGCGGGCGAGCCGCTCAGCAAGGTGAGGTCGTAGTTCGCAACGTCGGCAAACCGGGGATCGGCGGACAGGTTTCCAATGCCGGCATAGCCCTCTTCGATGATGCTGTAGGTAATGTCGGCAAAGTTGTCGTGCCACACTTCAAGATCGGTCGGCCCGGGCGCCGTGGTGATTTTGTTGCCGAAGGAGATGCAGTTGATGATCGTGGGCAGATTGGCCGAAGCCGCAGCGCTGTGCGATCCGTTGTAGATGGCCGCGCCCTTGTCCCACGCCTCATTGTTCGCAAAAACACAGTGGCTGAGCGTGGGCGACGACGTTCCGTCGTTGCCCAGCGCCCCGGCCATAATGGAATAGTTTCCGGCAAACACGCAGTTGGTCAGGAGCGGCGAGCAGTAAAAATCGTTATACATGCCGCCGCCCTTGGCATCGCAGACATTGTCGTAGAATCGGCAGTTTACGAAGGTGGGATGCGTGGCGACATCGTTCTGCACCCCGCCGCCGCGTTTGCTGGCGGTGTTGCCGCTGAAGGTGCAGTTTTCATAATAGGGATTCGGATCGCTG
>NZ_JBFJYW010000105.1:0-10999 GCF_041622395.1 Pontiella sp.
GAGGCCGCCATGCGCCGCTTTGCTTTCAAGGTGAAGTTCCTGCCGCTTACCCCGGACGGTATGCTGCGACTCTACCGGCAATATTTCGCCGCAATCAAGGAGCCCCTCGTTCCTGAGGTTGCGTCCCGGTTGTCCGGTATCCACAACATCTGTCCCGGCGACATTAAGGCGGTTTGGCAGCGCTCCCGGTTCCTTGGCAATAATCTGACCCATTGCAATGTGGTTCAGGAATTGAAAAAAGAAGTGGCTTTCAAACGAGGTGCGAATAGAGGGCCAATGGGATTTTAGTGTCGGACATTATTCGTCCTACCGGTTGATTTATCTTTGTCGTATGCCTAGGCTAGGGGCATGAATAGATCTAAGACGCAGATGCGGCGGTTGATGGAGCTCGATGTCTTAATGCGCCGAGGGGAATATCCCAACTGCTCCTCCTTTGCCCGAAAGTGGGAGGTTTCACCCAAAACGATACAGCGCGATATCGAATACATGAAATACCAGCTAGGCGCTCCCATTGAATACGATGCCCTTAAGCGCGGGTTTTGCTACACCGATGAATTCTTCATGCTTCCGTCCATTGCGATGAACGAGGGGGAGTTGACGGCCTTGGTCATCGGCTCCCGCGCACTGGAGCAGTATCGCGGAACTCCCATTGCTGCCAAACTGGAATCGGTACTCGAAAAACTCTCGGATGTTTTACCTGATTCAATTTCGCTGAATCCTGCTGAGCTTTTTTCGAGATTCTCCTTTTCTGCTCCGCCGTCGATGCCGATCAAACCCGATGTGTGGGAAATCGTTGTAACCGGCCTGCTGTCGCGCCGCCGGCTGGATATCATCTATCAGGGGAAGAAGTCAGTCATTAGTCCATTGCACATGGCCAACCTGCAGGGTGCCTGGTATCTGTTCGTCCGCTTCTATGACTATGAGAACTTTCGCCAACTCTCCCTCGGGCGCATCGAAAAGGCCCGTTTGCTCAAGGAGCCAGTTAATGATGCCGGGTTTGACGCCCAGAGATTTCTGGGAAACACGCTCTATCGTTTTGCCGGTGACAACGAGCCGTTTGCAGTAAAACTGGTTTTTGATGCCGAGATTGCCGAACAGGTGCTTGAGCAGCAGTGGCATCCCAATCAAAAAACCAAGGTGCTGGAAGACGGTGGAGTGGAGCTGGAATTCAGCGCCAAAGGCGATGTCGAAGTTAAACGGTGGATCATGGCCTGGGGCCGCTACTGCACGGTCAAGTCGCCCAAATGGGTACGGGAGATGATCGATGATGAAGTCGATGCAATGTATGAAGCCCGCCGCTAGGGGCCAGTCGGGGTAGTGGTGGGTTTTTGTAGGACGCACCCGAGGATCGTTGATCTTGATCTGACACGAGCCCTTCGGGGCGCCCACCTGAAGGGCTACATCGTTCAAATTCCTGGGGATGTGTTGGTGGTGCGTTTGTTAATGTGTTTGTAATCGGGCGCCATTTTACGGGGTTCTTCAAATTGTAACTTTAGTTCCTTCAACGCCATCGGATTTCGCGAAAGGTGCATAAAAAAAGGCCGGAACGAATGTTCCGGCCTTTAAAGTTGGTAGCGGGGCTTGGATTTGAACCAAGGACCTTCAGGTTATGAGCCTGACGAGCTACCGGGCTGCTCTACCCCGCAATCTTTCTCGTGAAGAGGCCAAGCAACCTAGCGGATTCTTTTTTCCATACAAGGAGTTTCTCGCGTTTTTTTTGGTTTGCCCTGTTTTGGGACGGGAACCATGGCGGTTGGGCATGCCGACCTTGCCGTATCTTCCGGCTTGGTTTAGGGGATGGATTGGGGCAATATTCGCCCCTTAATTTTTGAAGGGGAAAACCATGGCTGGTTTGGATGGGATGTTGTCAGGCGATGTGTTGCCGCCCCTGGATGCGGGCGGCGGCGGTTTCGGCACCTCGAATAAGGAGTTGATGGTCGAGGCGAGAGATTCGCTGAAGGGAAACTGGGGCCTGGCGATGCTGGGCTATTTGCTCTATTCCCTGCTGGTTGCGAGTTTTTATGCCTTTGTTGCCTCGACGGCGTTCTTTGTCTGGATGAGCGGTTCGGCGGGCGGTGCCCATGGGGCGGCGGCGACCTCCGCCCTGTATTTTTCGGTTTCGGTCATCGAACTGCTCGTTTCGGGGGCCTTTCTGGTGGGCTTCATGGGCTTCTTTCTTGGGATTGCCCAGGAAAACGAGGCCCGGATGGAGCTGCTGTTTCTGGGGTTCCGCCGTTTCTGGAAAGCATTCACCTGCTATTTCTTTGTGGGGCTCTTTGTTTTTCTGTGGTCGTTGTTGCTGGTCATTCCGGGGCTGATCGCGGTGTTCCGCTATTCCATGGCCTATTTCATTATCGCCGATGACGAGGATTGCGGGCCGCTCGAGGCCATCGGCCGAAGCAAGGAGATGATGAAGGGCAACAAATGGAAGCTCTTTTGTCTCCACTGGCGCTTTTTCGGCTGGGCGCTGTTCGCGACGGTCTTCACGTTCGGCATTGGCTATTTCTGGCTGATCCCCTACATGCTGACCTCTTTCGCGAAGTTTTATGAAGACGTGAAGTAACCGATGCCGGCGCAGGGGCTCGAGCCGACGGCGCCGCCGAATGAATCGTAAAAAGAAACACTATAAATTCTATGACTAAAACTGTTGGAACATTCGAACTGCACCGCACGGACGCCACGAGCAAGGCCCGGCGGGGCACCTTCCATACGGCGCACGGCAAGGTCGAAACGCCCGTATTCATGCCCGTCGGCACGCAGGCGACCGTCAAGGGCATGTCGCCGCTGGAAATGCATGATCTCGATTGCGAAATCCTGCTGGGCAACACCTACCACCTCAACGACCGCCCCGGCCCCGACCTGATCCATCAACTCGGCGGCCTGCACCAATTCATGGGCTGGGACCGCGCCATCCTTACCGACAGCGGCGGCTACCAGGTTTTCAGTCTGGGTTCCATGAACAAGATCACCGACGAGGGCGTCTCGTTCCAGTCGCATTCCGATGGCCGCAAGCACTTCATCGGGCCGAAGGAATCGATGGAAATCCAGCGCAAGCTCGGTTCCGATATCGCCATGGTTTTCGACGAATGTCCGCCCTATCCCTGTGAAAAGGATTACGCTTGCAAAGCGGTACGCAGAACCCTAGATTGGGCGGCTATTTGCAGGGAAGCGCCCCGGGCGGATGGCCAGTTGGTTTTCGGCATTGCGCAGGGCAGTGTTTTTCCGGAATTGCGCGAAGAGTGCGCCACGGCGCTCGTCGGGATGGATTTCGACGGCTATGCCATTGGCGGCGTGAGCGTGGGGGAGCCCGATGAGCTGATCATTCGCGGGGTGGAAGACACGGTCGACCACTTGCCGCAGGAGAAGCCGCGCTACCTGATGGGTGTTGGAGAGATGGCCCAGATGGTGGAGTCGGTCGCGCGCGGAGTCGATATGTTCGACTGCGTGATGCCCACGCGGCAGGCGCGCAACGGAACGGTTTCGACGCGCCGCGGACGCTACCCTGTGAAAGCGGCCCTCTATAAAGAGGATACCCGCCCGTTGGAGGAAGGTTGCACCTGCTATGCGTGCCGCAATTTTACGCGCGCCTATGTGCGCCACCTGCTCAACGTCGGCGAGATTCTCGGGCTGCGGTTGGTGACGATGCACAATTTGCATTGCTATTTGGAATTTATGAGAGAGATGAGAACGGCGATAGAGGAGGGGAGATTCAACGAATTCCGCACGGAATTCCACTCCGGCTATCGCGTGGTACTTGAGGATCACGCTTTAAACGTAAAGGAGAACAACTAGATGTATCTACTACCCTTAACCCTCGCCGAAGCTGCGCCGGCCGCAACGGATTCTGCCGGGGGCTCGCAGTTCCAATTCATTGGAATGATGGCGATCATGTTTGCCATCATGTATTTCCTGATGATCCGTCCCCAGAAGCGCCGTGAAAAGGAGCGCAAAGAGATGATCGCCAGCGTCAAGAGCGGCGCACGCGTCCTGCTCACCAGCGGCATCATTGGCGAAGTCGTCAACGTCAAGGAATCCACGTTGATCATCCGCATCGCCGAAAGCACCAAGGTCGAAGTGGTTCGCGCCGCAATTTCACAGATTCTCGAAAAGGGCGAAACCCCGACCGAAATCGAAGGCTCCAAGTAAGAAAGGTTTACCGCAATGGATAAGAACAAACTTTGGAAGTGGCTCCTTCTTGGGGTTCTCGTAATTTGGTCGCTGACCCTGGCGTTCCCGCCGTTCGATAAATACGACGACGAGGGCAACCTCGTTACGCGCGGCAAGATCGTGCTCGGGCTCGACCTCAAGGGCGGTTCCAGCTTCGTGGTCGAAGTCGACGCCGACGACGTCGCCCGGAAAATGGTGGAGTCGGACGACAAGATCAAGAGCGTTGAGCAAATCAGCGACTCGAAGCTGCTTGAGCAGATCAAGCGCGTGCGCGAAATCGCCGTCGAGGTGATCCGCAACCGTATCGACGTTCTCGGCACCGCCGAGCCGGAAATCTATCCGGAAGGCGACACCCGCATCGTGGTGCGTCTGCCGGGCGCCGACTCGCAGACCCGCGCCGAAGCCAAGGCCCAGATGTCGCGCGACGCCGTACTCAGCTTCAAGCTCGTCCACACCGAAAGCGAAGCCTGGGTGGCGGAACT
The DNA here is from genome assembly GCF_041622395.1 of Pontiella sp. Taxonomy (NCBI): domain Bacteria; kingdom Pseudomonadati; phylum Kiritimatiellota; class Kiritimatiellia; order Kiritimatiellales; family Pontiellaceae; genus Pontiella; species Pontiella sp. Next base: position 4,650 of record NZ_JBFJYW010000105.1, read on the forward strand.
GGTTGGCCAAGGGCAGATCCCGCAGGGCTTCAAAATGGCCGGGTCGGATCAGTCCGGCCCCTTCTTCGTCCGCGATCGCTCCGCGCTCTCCGATGAAAAGCTCAACCGCGACTACTTCAAGCGCCTCGAACGCTTCGGCTCCAAGAGCGCCGACTACATGCTGATGGAAGACCGTCACCAGGACGATTCCGTCATCTATCGTCCGCGCTTCATCGAACGCCGTCGCCAGCTGGGCGGCGACACCGTCGTCAATGCCAGCGTCTCCCCGAACCAGATGACCGGCGCGCCGGAAATCACCCTCGAGTTCGATAGCCAAGGCGCCAAGGAATTCGGCCGCATCACCGAGGCCAACGTCGGGCGCCAGCTCGCGATCATCCTCGACGATACGCTCTATTCCGCGCCCAACCTGCGCGAAGCCATTTATGGCGGCCGCGCCTCGATCTCCGGCAGCTTCACCATCACCGAGGCCCGCAAGCTGGCCAACGTGCTGAAGGCGGGCGCGCTTCCGGGCCGCGTCAAGATCGTCGAAGAGCGCACCGTTGCCCCGACGCTTGGGCAGGACTCGATCGACAGCGGCATGATGGCCATCATCTGGGGCGGCCTCGCCGTGCTGGTGTTCATGGCGGTCTACTACATGGTGCCGGGCCTCATCGCCAACCTTTCGCTGGTCTTCATGCTGATTCTGTTGCCCGTGGGCATGGTGGTTTCCGCCGGCTTCCTGGGCGTGGTTTCCGGAACATTGGAAGGCTCCGCCGTTTCGTTGCCGACGCTGACGCTCTACGGGATTGCGGGTATCGTGCTGACGGTCGGTATGGCCGTTGATGCGAACGTGCTGACCTTCGAGCGCATGCGCGAAGAATGGAAGGTCGGCAAGTCGATTTCCGGTTCCATCAACGCGGGCTACAACAAGGCGTTCAGCACCATCCTCGACGCCAACGTAACCACGTTGCTGACGGCCGCCATCCTCTTCTGGCAAGGCTCCGGCCCGATCCGCGGGTTCGCGATCACCCTGAGCGCCGGTATTCTGGTGAGCATGTTCATCGTCCTCATCATGACCCGACTCTTCTTCAATACGATGGCCGATGCCGGCATCCTGAAGTCGATCAAGATGATGTCGATCCCGTTCCTGCAGAACGCCAACTTCAACTTCCTTGGCGGCCGCAAGTTCGCCGCGGTGCTTTCGATCGCGGTCATCGTGCTCTCCTGGATCTTCTTCTTCACGAAGGGCGACGCCAACTTCGGCGTGGACTTCACGGGCGGTACCGTGACCACCTTCAAGTTCGAGCAGGAGCAACCGCTCGAAACCGTCCGTTCGACGCTCGATGCGGCCGGCTTCGGTTCCGCGTCGCTCACGCCGATGACTGCCGGCGGCGAGTTCTTCCTCGACATGAAGCTCAAGGAGATGGAAGGCGCCGAAATCCAGGCCCAGGACGCCGTAATGGTCCTCGATGGAAACCCCGAGATCATCAAGACCGACAGCGTCGGTTCCCAGATCGGTTCCGAACTGAAGAAGAAGGGCATCGCGGCCATCGTCTTCGCCCTGATCGGAATCATCATCTACATCTCGCTCCGGTTCGAGTTTGCCTTCGCCATGGGCGCGATCATCGCGCTGGCGCATGACGTACTGATCACGGTCGGCATCTACTGCGCGCTCGGCTACGAACTCAGCATGCCGATCATTGCGGCGCTGCTGACCATCGTCGGCTACTCGGTCAACGACACCATCGTGGTGTTCGACCGCATCCGCGAGGACCTCAAGCTGGAGAAGGGCAAGTCCTATCAGGAAATCGCCAACCTCTCCATCAACCAGACCCTCAGCCGTACGGTGCTGACGTCGCTCACCACCTTGCTGACCGTGGTCATGTTGCTGGTCTTCGGCGGCGGTGCCGTCAAGGACTTCGCGCTGGCGCTGTTCATCGGTATTCTGGTCGGTACCTACTCCTCGATCTTCGTCGCCACCCCGGTGGTTCTGCTGTGGCACAAGGAGGAAAAGGTTAAGTAGACTTCCAGTACTTAATTAGTCTATCTTGACGGGCGTTCCAGTTAATGGGACGCCCTTTTCATTATGAAGAATTCAAACCACAGACTGCCGTTTCCCCTCATGAACTTCCTGGTGCGCCGGGTTCTTGTTGCCGAGCTGCCGGCCGACAGCCACGACAACCGCACGCGCCTCGGCATGCTGGCGGGCTGGACGAGCGCCGTCTTGAGCGCCTTGATGGCGGCGGCCAAGTTTGGGCTCGGGATGGTTTCGGGGTCGGTCTCGATGATTGCCGATGCCACCAACAACCTGACCGACATGGGCAGCTCGCTCGTGATCGCCCTCGGCTTCCAGTGGTCGCGCAAGCCGCGCGACGAGGACCATCCCTTCGGCCACGGACGCATCGAAGCGGTCGCGACGCTGGTGCTGGCGATCGCGCTGATCCTCGTCGGCGCCGAAGTGGCGAAGTCGGGAATCGTGCGGATCTTCAACCCGCAACCGATCGAAGCCCCGGCCTGGTTGCTGGTCGGCGTGGGCATCACGGTCGTGGTCAAAACCTGGATGGCGCTCTTCGCCCGCCAACTGGCCCGCCTTTCGAAATCGCAGGTGCTCGAAGCCGATGCGTGGAACCATACGTTTGATATCGTCTGCACCCTGATGGTCGTTATTGCCTTGGTCAGTTCGAAGATGGGGTGGGGCGCGGTCGATGGCTGGACCGCGGTCGGCGTCGCGATTTTCATTCTCTACACGGGCGTTTCCTATGCCCGCGACGCCATCGACATTCTGCTGGGCCAGAAGCCCGACTCCGCCGAGGTCCGGGCCATCCACGATGCGGTGGTCGACGTCGATGGCGTGATGAGCGTGCACGAAATCATGGTGCACCACTATGGCGACGTGAAGATGGTTTCGTTCCATATCGAGGTGGATGCCGGCATGAGTCTGGTGGAGGCCCACCTGGTTTCCGAACGGGCCGAAGATGCCGTGGAACACCATTTCAAATGGCGTGCGCTGGCGCATCTCGATCCGGTCGACCGCACCCATCCGCTGTTCGAGGAGTTGAACCGGGCCCTGCACCGCTATATCGAAAGCGAACCCTGCATGGTCGACGTCCACGACCTGCGCGCCGAGGGCGATGCCCCGCCGTACCGCATTTCGTTCGACCTCGTGACCGACATGGAAACCAAACGCAGTTGCTACGACGAACTCTATCGGCGCAGTCTGGCCGCCATGCAACAGGCGTTCGGCGGGCGGATCGACCATGTCGAGATCGGCATCGAGGCCGCCATCGAAAGCGCCCCCATGGCCCGCCGAAAATTCGACCTTCCGGCGTAGCGCGGCGGGCCGCGCGGTGCCCGTTTGGTTCGGGAAATTGATGGACTGCGGATTTGCGTCCCATCCGAATGCTGTTATCATTTAACCTCGTTCAATGACTTAGTGAAATCGGAGGTAAAGGATGGCGAATATTCTTGGTAGTACCGCGTGGGTTGCGGAGTTGATTCCGGGACTGGAGTCGCGGATCGAGCAATTCGTGGTGGATACGGACGAGGTGGACGATGAACTGGTCGAGGTTTTTGTCGAGGAAATCCGCCGGTTGACCGCCGATCTGCAGGAGGGACTCGCGAAGTCCGACCGGGAAATGGTCCGCATGGCGGCCCACTCGATCAAGGGCATGGGCGGCACGCTGGGGCTCCCGGAAATTTCCGTGCTCGGCCTGGAGATCGAAAACCTGGCCAAAGACGATCGGCTGCCCGATGCGCAGCCGCTGGTGGATGCGCTTGCCAAGTGGATGGAATCCTTGGGCTAGGCCAACGCATGTTTTCGCTCGTGCCCAAGAACCCATTGGAGCAAACCACCTCGCGCCTGATGCAGAGTCTCTCTGGGCGGGTGCTGGTGGTGGACGATGAGTTGCCGAACCGCCTCTACATGCGAAAGCTGCTGGAAGCGCGCGGATGCGAGGTGATCGATGCCGATGACGGGGTGTCCGCGCTTTCGATGGCGGTCCGGAAGCAACCCGATTTGATTCTGGTTGATGTCATGATGCCGGAGATGGATGGGTTCGAGCTGTGCGGCCTGTTGCGCGACGAGCCGCGCACGTCGGATATCCCGGTGATCATGGTGACGGCGAAGTCGAAGATCGAAGACATCGAGACCGGGTTCGAACTGGGGGCGATGGATTACATCCGCAAGCCGTTCAACCCGCGCGAGCTGGTGCTGCGCGTCGGCAATGCGCTGGCGCTCAAGCAAAGCAACGACGAACTCAAAAAGTGGAACGACCGCGTAGCCCGCGACCTGGAACTCGCCGGCAGCATCCAGCGCTCGCTCTTTTCCGATATCCCCCATTTTTCACACCGTTTCGAGGTGCGGATCGCCTACCGCCCCTGCATGGACGTCGGCGGCGACGCGTTCGACATCATTTCCCTGCCGGATGGCAAGCATTGCGTCTATGTGGCCGATGTCTCCGGCCACGGGGTTGCGCCCGCGATGATCGCCTCGTTGCTGAAGGCGGCCGCCAGCGAGATGATCCACCGCTATGCCGATCAAGGCCCGGCCGCGGTGTGCAACGCGCTGAACATGGTGATTCGCCGCCGCATCGACAATCCGTCCTACTATGCCACCATGTTCATGGCCATCCATGATCCCGAAACGCTCAAGTGGCGCTGCATGAACTGCGGCCATCCCTGTCCCGTCTTCATCCGCAACGGCGTGCCGGTGGATACGGCCGTGTTCGCCGTGCGCGGCGGCGCCCCGATCGGCTTCCCGTTCGGTCCCGAACGCCCCTACGGGCCCGGCGACGAAATCGTCATCCGCGACGAAGGCAACTCCTACCTGCTGCTCTATACCGACGGGTTGCTCGAAGCGCGGCACCGCGTCACCGGCGAGGATTCCGGCGAAATCATCCAGGAGGTCTATACCGAGGTGGTGGGCCAGCCCGAGACGCCGAACAAGGCCAATGAGCTGCTCGAACGCATCGCCGCAAGAAACTACGACATCGATGCCGACGACTGCACCGCGATCTCGATCCAGATGCTCGATCCGCTCAAGATCGTGATCGAACAAGCCGTGCCGCGGAACATCTATCTCGTCTCCGATCTCGCCCGGCAGTCCGAATCCGCGGTGATGTCGCTGGGCATCTCGGCGGACACGGCCGCGATGGTGCGCCTTTTGGTGATGGAACTCGGGGCCAACCTCGTCGACCACGGCGGCTTGGGCGAAGACGATTCGTTCTGGGTCCAGTTGCGCATCGATGGGCGGGTCTGTCAGCTGGTGATCCGCGACGAAGGAACCGAGTGGGATCTGGAGGAGGCGTTGCACCGCGAGCTCGACGAAGCCTACATGGGCGAACGCGGCCGCGGACTGGCAATCACCAACGCCATTGCCGACCGCATTGAACGCTACCGCGTGCAGACGCAGAACCTGACCTATTGCTCGATTATCGATGGGGAGGACAATTAATGGATCGCCAGGTCTACAAGGCCCGCCGTGAAATGTTCGCCCGCATGGACATCCCCGTCACCAAGGCGGATGTCCAGATCCTGAAGCTGAAACAGCGTTTCCGGCTGGTCTTCTGGGAAGGGATGCTGCGCAGCCTGTTGCTGGTCAAGCGCACCCTCGACATTGTCGTGAGCATCGCCGCCATCGTGCTGCTGGCGCCGTTATTCGTTTTGGCGGCGGTCTGCATTCTGGTCGAAGACGGCTTCCCGGTCATCTATACCCAGAAGCGCGTCGGCCTCAACGGGCAGGTGTTCCGCATTCACAAATTCCGTTCCATGGTCCGCGGGGCCGATGCGTTGCAACTCGAACTGCGCCAGCGCAACGGCATGGGCGAACACGTGACCTTCAAGCTCAAGGACGATCCGCGCCTGCTCAAGTGCGGCCGCTTTTTGCGCCGGTCGAGCATCGACGAGCTTCCGCAGTTCTTCAACGTGCTCGTCGGCGACCTCTCGCTGGTGGGCCCGCGCCCGCCGCTGCCGGAGGAGGTGAAGGCCTATACGCTCGAAGACCGCAAGCGCCTGCACGTCAAGCCCGGCCTGACCTGCCTCTGGCAGATCGGCGGTCGCGCCGACCTTCCGTTCAGCGAGCAGGTCGGCCTCGACATGCAGTACATTCAGAGCCAGAGTATCTTCAAAGACATCGTCATCATGCTTAAAACCATCCCCGCCGTGCTGTTCGGCCGCGGGGCATACTAGGGAGGATTCGAAATGCAGGTAACGTTTTCAAAGGACCGCGGCATCGGCGTGGTGCGGGTCGGCAAGGCGCTGACCGCCGCCACGGTCGATGCGTTCCGCGACCAACTCGCCGACTGGCAGGAGGTGGAGCCGGGCGTGAAAAACTATGTCGTCGATCTCGAAATGGTCGATTTCCTGGACTCGGC
>NZ_JBFJYW010000106.1:0-10894 GCF_041622395.1 Pontiella sp.
ACACCTGCTGAACCCCTTCGCCCGTTTCTTCAAACGTTTGATCGACTTGGCCTTGGTGGTGGTTTCGTTGCCGCTATGGGCGCCGCTCATGTTGCTATGCTATGTGCTGATTTGGCTGGAGGACCGCAAGAACCCCATGTTCCTTCAACCGCGTGTCGGGCGCGGCGGCGGCACTTTCCGCACGGCCAAGTTCAGAACCATGGTGCCCAATGCCGAGGCCGTCTTGCAGAAGGCCTTGAAGACGAATCCCGCCCTCAAGCTGGAATGGGAAACCCATTTCAAACTCAAGAAGGATCCGCGCATCACCCGGGTCGGAAACTTCCTGCGCAAGACCTCGCTCGACGAAATTCCCCAGTTGCTGAATGTGCTGAGAGGAACCATGTCGCTGGTCGGGCCGCGCCCTTTGCCCGCCTACCATTTCCGGGATCTGCCCGAGCAGGTGCAATTCCTGCGCGACAAAGTGCAACCGGGCATCACGGGCCTGTGGCAGGTTTCCGGGCGCAGCGACGCCGGAACCGAGGGCATGGAAAAGTGGGACCCCTACTATGTCCGCAACTGGTCGATCTGGCTCGATATCGTCATCATCGTCCGAACCTTCAAAGCCGTCTTTTTCTCCAAGGGCGCTTACTAGTCCGTCCGCGTTGCCTCCGCTGACATCAACGGTGCCGCGGCCGAAACCGCGTCCCATCTCCCGCCTCACGTATTCGGATATTCGATGATCGTTTGGCGGTAGGCGGCGGGCAGACCGATATCGAAGCGTTTGCCTTTGACGCGGCAGCCGACGAATCCCTCTTCCTGGCGCAGTTTGTCGAGGCAGGAGGTGAGCTGGAACTCGCCGTTTTCGCGCATGTTGCGGTTGATGTTGTCTTCGAGCAACTGGAAGATGCGCGGGGTGAGGATATACTGGCCGAAGATGGTCAGGAAGTGGTCATCCTTCACGCCCTGTGTCGCGAGGTGTTCGCGCGCATATTCCACCGGCGGCTTTTCGGAAAATTCGGTAATCGAGAGCATGGCGCCGCCTTCTTCCCAGATTCCCGTGGCACAGCCGAAGTGCTTCACATCCTTCTCGGGGGTTTCCTGCAAACCCACCACGCTGCGCCCGGTACGTTCGTAGACATCGATCAATTGCGCCATGCACGAGGTGTCCGTGTCCGACGCAAACAGGTGGTCGCCCAGCATCAGGATGAACGGTTCGTGGCTCACCCAGTCCCGTGCGCAATGCACCGCGTGGCCAAATCCTTCCTGCGACTCCTGGACCAGCAACGTTACCTTGTTGCCGATATCCATGATGTGCTGCATGTAGCGCTGGTCTTCCTTCGAGAGCTTGTTGGCATGCTCAACCGGCAGGCGCTGATGGAAAAAGTCCTCGAACAGGTGGCGGTCGGCCTCCTGGATGATGATGCCGACCTCTTCGATTCCTGCGTCGAGCACCTGTTCGACAATCGTCATGATCACCGGCTTGGCGCGTCCGTCGCGGTCGATGATCGGGAACATTTCCTTCTTGATCGCCTTGGTCGCGGGATAGAGCTGGTTGCCGAAACCCGCCGCGGGAATCACCGCCTTGCGCAGCGGGTTGAGCGATTCGATGTCGAGCTTCATGCAGGGCATCTTCAGGTCGCGCTCGATGATCTCGATGACCCGGTGCTGCGCATCGGTGTCCTTCACCAAAAACTGCGCCGTGCCGTCGCCTTGCGAGCCGACGCCCTTGCCGCCAAGCACGAACGGCTGGATCGGTTCGTAGGCCAGCAACTTGTGCAGCACGGGGGAGGTGAGTTGCGAGGGGCAGGCCGGCTGCAGGTTCGCGTCGAACTTGGCCTGCGCTTCGTTCATCAAGCGCCCCAGGGCCTCCGCATCGCCCGCGCGGATCGTTTCCGCCGCGCGGCGATTGATGTCCTGGTTGATCGGGCCGAGGTATTTCTGCACCTTCTGTTGCAGCGCGTTTTCGGCAAAGGGATAGCATTGGTTTAGCTTGGCCAGGATTTCGACGGTATCCTTGCTCGCCTTCAGGTCGACGATGACATAGTGCAACGTGACGGGGACATTGAGCTCCTCAACGTCGAGGCGGTCGCCGTCGAACACCATCTTGACCGGGCGGTTTCCGTAGGCGCAACCTTGGTCGAGGCGGCCGCAACGCGATGGCGTGGTGATCTCCCCGAGGTAGGCATATTCCATCTCCCCGCGCACCGTCATCTTCAGGTCGTAGATCCGGTTGAATGCCCGCGCCACCAACACGCAGATGGCTGCCGACGAAGAGAGGCCCTTCTTCACGGGCAGGTCGGTCAAGTAGTTGTCGATTTCGAGGCCGCGCACGCGGTAGTGCGTCACGATCTGGTACGCCACGCCCGCCGCATAGCTCATGAAGCCGCCTTTCATTGCCTCTTCCAGCAATGCTTCGCGCTCCATCGGCAGCTCGAAGGGGCCTTTGCGCGTTCCGTCCTCGAACGTCGCATGCAGGATCAGCTTGTCGGGGTGGGGTTTGACTTCGGCGTAAAGCCCCTGGTTGGTGCCCACGATCAGTGCGGCGCCTTTCTCGATGTCGGCGTTGATGCGGCGGTAGCCGCCCGCCCAATCCGAGTGTTCCCCAAACAGACAAATTCTTCCCGGCACGAATAGCTTCATTTCAATCCCCTCGGTTAAGCGCTATTACATCGCATGGATAACAAGGCGTTGAAAGCTCTTTTTTGTGGCATTGCCGGATGCGTTGGGTAGGCTGTTCCGAATTGGAGATACGATATGGATATGCTGATACGCGATGTGGAATTGGGGGGGACGCGAACCGATGTGCTGATCGAGGGGAACCGCTTCAGGCGGATCGGTCCCAACCTCGCGGCCGGAACCGCCGCAGTGCTGGATGGAACGGGGAAGGCGATCGTGCCGACCTTCGTTAACATGCACACGCATGCTTCGATGACCCTGCTGCGCAGCTATGCCGACGACCTGGAACTGCACGACTGGCTGGCCAACTATATCTGGCCGCTCGAAGCCAAGTTGGACGAGGAGGATATCTACCACGGCGCGCGGTTGGCCTGCCTCGAGATGATCAAGTCGGGAACGACCTGTTTCAACGACATGTACTGGCATTTCCACGGCGTGGCCCGTGCCGTCGAGGAGTCGGGCATTCGCGCCATGCTCTCTTCGGTCTTCATCGATTTCAACGAGGCCGGCCGCGCGCGCAACGAACAGCGGCAGGCCGCACGGCTTTTCGAGGAAGCGACGCGGTATTCGGATCGAATCGGGTTTGCCCTCGGGCCGCACGCGATCTACACCGTGTCGGAAGCGTCGCTGCGCTGGGCCAAGGCGTTCGCCTCCGAGCATGGGCTGCCCATCCACATCCACCTGTCGGAGACGGCGAAGGAAGTGGAGGACTGCCTTGCGGCGCATGGCCTGCGCCCCGTGCAATGGTTGGAAAAGATCGGATGGCTGGGCCCGAACGTGATCGCGGCGCATGTGATTCATGTGGACGACGACGAGATCGGCATCCTCGCGAACCGTGGCGTCAAGGTGGTGCATAATCCGGCCTCGAACATGAAGCTGGCCTCCGGCAGCTTCCCGTATGCGCGGATGAAAGCGGCGGGGGTGCGAATCTCGCTCGGAACCGATGGGGCATCCTCGAACAACAACCTGTGCATGCTCGAAGAAATGAAGATCGCGGCGTTGCACGCCAAGCTCGTTCATGCCGACCCAACGGTGCTGCCCGCCGCAGAGGCCTTCGATATGGCCACGACCACGGGGGCGCAGGCGCTGGGGGTGGAGTGCGGCGCCGTCGCCGAGGGAATGCTGGCGGACTGCATGTTGGTCGATCTGTCGAATCCCCGCCTGGCGCCGGGATACCAACTCATCGACGACCTGGTCTATAGCGCCGATTCCTCCTGCATCGACACCGTCATCTGCGACGGACGAATCCTCATGGAAAACGGGCGCGTGGCGGGCGAGGAGCAGATCGTGGCCGAAGCCCGGGAATATGTTAAAAAGTTCCACTAACCCTTGATTCGGTCGACGCGGGAAACAATACTGGGCCTCATGGAAAACAACGGAATCATCAGAAGCAGGGCCTATGCGCGGGCGGGGTTCGTGGGAAATCCTTCCGACGGCTACAACGGCAAAACCATCTCCTTTACCTTCGATGATTTCTATGCCGAGACGGTGATGTACGAGGCGCCGTACATTGAGCTGCTGCCGAATCGCCGGGACCGCTCGATCTACAACAGCCTCGACGATCTGGAGCAAAGCGTGCGGGAATGCGGCTACTACGGCGGCATCCGCCTGTTGCAGGCTTCGCTCAAGCGTTTTCGCGAATATTGCCGGAAACGGGGCGTCGACCTCGGCAGCAAAGGCTTTGCCATGCGCTATTTCTCGAACATCCCGCATCACGTCGGCATGGCGGGCTCCAGCGCCATCATCACGGCTTGCTTCCGCGGGTTGGCCCGGTTCTACGATGTGGACATCCCGCGCCCGGAGCTGGCCAACATCATCCTTTCGGTCGAGACCGACGAGCTCGGGATCGGCGCCGGTCTGCAGGACCGCGTGGCGCAGGTCTACCAGGGCCTGACCTACATGGACTTCAACAAAGCCAAGATGGCGCAAACCGGCTATGGCGACTATGTGCCGCTCGATCCGTCGTTGCTGCCCAACATCTATATTGCCTTCAAGCGCGAACTGAGCGAAGGCTCGGAGGTGTTCCATAACGACATCCGCGCGCGCTTCAACCTGGGGGAGCGGAAGGTGGTCGAGGCCATGCAAACCTGGGCCGGGTTGGCCGACCAAGTGCGCGCGGCCCTGCTCGAAGGCCGCAAGAACGACGTCGGCGAGCTGCTAAATGCCAATTTCGATCTGCGCCGCCGCATCTACGCCATCCACCCCGACAACATCCGGATGGTGGAGGCGGCCCGGTCCACCGGGGCCAGCGCCAAGTTTACCGGCTCGGGCGGGGCGATCGTCGGCACCTACGCGGACGACGCCATGTTTGCCGAACTCAAGCAAACCCTGGAGCCGCTCTCCATCGCCGTACTCAAGCCCAACATCATCTAACGAGGACCACCATGATTCGCAAAGCCGTCATACCCGCCGCCGGATTCGGCACCCGCTTTTTGCCGCTCACCAAGGCGCAACCGAAGGAAATGTTGCCCATTGTCGATACCCCGACCATCCAGCTCGTGGTGGAGGAGGCCGTCGAGTCGGGCATTACCGACATCCTGATGGTCATCGGAAAATCCAAGCGGGCGATCGAAGAGCATTTCGATCGCAACTTCGAGCTGGAGCAGGAGCTCGAGGCCAAGGGCAAAGACGATCTGCTGCAGCAGATCAAGCATGTCTCCAGCATGGCCAATATCCACTTTGTCTGGCAAAAGGAGCTCAATGGGCTGGGCGATGCGGTTTCGTATGCCCGCAACCACGTCGGCAATGAGCCGTTTGCGCTGCTGCTGGGCGACACCATTCTCGAATCCTACTCCGGCGTCCCGATCACCCGCCAGTTGATCGATGTTGCGGAAAAGCACCAAGGATCGGTCGTCGCGCTCGAGCAGGTGCCCGCCGAAAAGGTCAACCGCTACGGCATCATGGACGGCATCGAAATGGACGACGGGGTTTTCCGGGTCAACGATTTCGTCGAGAAACCCGAGCCGAGCGAGGCGCCTTCCAACCTGGCCTTTGCCGGACGCTATGTCTTCATGCCCGATATCTTCGATTTCCTGATCCAGACGGGTCGGGGCAAGAACAATGAAATCCAGCTGACCGACGCGATGCGGTCAATGGCCCAAAGCCGCCCCATGTTCGGATCCCGCATCGACGGAACGCGCCATGACATCGGCAACAAGCTGGACTTTATCAAGACCAACATCCACTACGCGCTCAAGCATCCCGACATGAAGGACGAGCTGGCGGTCTTCCTCGAGGAGTTGGTGAATAAAAAACGGTTCCAATGATTGGGGGACTCCGGGAGGAAGGATTTTTCCCAACCATTGGAACCAGGGAGATGAAATCGCTTAATTCAGGGCAATGACAACCATCAGGCCGATCATGAAGACGCCGGTCAGCGCCATCGTTATTTCAACTGCTGCTATGGACCATGTTTTCATCGCTACCTCGTTCGTAGTTTCAATAAATAAAGCAATCTTCGTGCCGAACTTTCGGGCGATTGGAAATCCCCCGCAATAGCACGTTTTTTGGGGGCAGGTGGCCCGAGGAAGGCGAGCGGGCTTCCAGCAATTGAGAAACGAACGGCGGGTTGGAGCAGTATTGCGAAGCGGTAATAGCGTTCAAATTGGGTTGCAACACCCGAAAAGCTTTTTAAACTCACGAGCAACAACCAAGGAGTTGTGTATGAGCTCGAAAACGTTTCGAAAGGAACAGCGGCCTTTTTCCTCGATGGTGGTCGATGGCGTCGAACGCACTCCCAGCCGCGCAATGTTGCGCGCGGTCGGTTTCACGGATGGCGACTTCAAGAAACCGCAGGTGGGCATTGCCTCGACCTGGAGCATGGTCACCCCGTGCAATATGCACATCGACCGGCTGGCCAAGGAGGCCGAACAGGGGGTTTCCGTTTCGGGGGGCAAGGCGGTTCTTTTCAATACGATCACCATTTCCGACGGCATTTCCATGGGGACCGAGGGGATGAAATATTCCCTCGTTTCGCGCGAGGTGATCGCCGATTCGATCGAGACCGTGGTGGCCTGCGAGGGCTTCGATGCCCTGGTGGCTTTTGGCGGCTGCGATAAGAACATGCCGGCCTGCATCATGGCGATGGCGCGGCTGAACCGACCCGCCGTTTTTGTCTACGGAGGCAGCATCAAGCCCGGCTGCTATTGCGGCAAAGAGGTCGACATCGTCTCCGTTTTCGAGGCGGTCGGGGAGCATGCCAAGGGCGGGATCACCGCCCGGGAACTCGCGGAGATCGAGCGGGTCGCCATTCCGGGCGAGGGTTCCTGCGGCGGCATGTATACGGCCAACACCATGGCTTCCGCCATCGAGGCGATGGGGATGAGCCTGCCCAACAGTGCCTCCCGTCTCGCGGCGGGGAAAGACAAAATCCAAGAGGCGCACGCCGCCGGCCGCGCCGCCATGCTGTTGGTCGAGCGCGGCATCAAACCTTCCGATATCCTGACGCGACCGGCCTTCCTCAATGCCATCGCCGTGGTGATGGCGCTCGGCGGCTCAACCAACGCCGTCCTGCATCTCTTGGCCATGGCCCGCGCCGCCAAGGTCAGGCTGACGCTGGCCGATTTCGCGAACGTGGGGAAGAAAGTGCCCGTTGTGGCGGACCTGAAACCGAGTGGCCGTTACGTCATGGCCGATCTCGCCGCCATCGGCGGCGTGGCCCCGCTAATGGCGCGCCTGATGAAGGAGGGGCTGATTGACGGCGATTGCATGACCGTGACGGGAAAAACGCTCGGGCAAAACCTGGCACTGGTCGCGCCCTATCCGCGCAAACAGAACATTATCCGTTCGTTTGCGCACCCCATTAAGCCGGAAGGGCATCTGGTCGTGCTGAAGGGCAACCTCGCCCCCGACGGTGCGGTCGCCAAGATCTCCGGCAAGGAAGGCCTCGGGTTTTCCGGCAAGGCGATCGTTTTCAATTCGGAGGAGCAGGCGCTCAGGAAGATTCTGGACGGGACGGTCAAGGCCGGGCACGTCGTGGTCATCCGTTACGAGGGCCCGCAGGGCGGCCCCGGCATGCGCGAAATGCTCGCGCCCACCTCCGCCATCATGGGTCGTGGCCTCGGCCAGGCCGTGGCGCTCATCACCGACGGCCGCTTTTCCGGCGGCAGCCACGGGTTCGTCATCGGCCACATTGCGCCGGAGGCGTACGTCGGCGGCCCGCTTGCGATTGTGAAAAACGGGGACCCGATTTCCATCGATGCCCAGACGCGCTCGATCGATCTGGCGCTCCCGGCCGACGAGATTGCGCGTCGCCTATCCGCCTGGAAGCGGCCCCGCCCTAAATACAAGACCGGGGTGCTGGCGAAATACGCCAAACTCGTCGGTTCCGCTTCCGAAGGGGCGGTGACCGGATAGGCCCCGTGTTTCCCCTCGGGGTTCAACGGGTTTTTCCATTGGCCGGAACTTGTATTCCGGCCTTTTTCATGGATACTAGTCCGTTCGTTTTCAAAAGAGTGATGCGTAATTTCTGGAGCTACAATGGCGGACAACAGGTCGTTTGAATCGACACTTCACGATATCGTTTATAGTATCGACACAGGCACGGGCCTGAAGATCATCCGGGTAACCCTCTATGTGCTTATGTTGCTGGTGGTTGTGATGGTCTATACGGCCACCCAGTTCCGGGGGCTGAAAACCGAGGAGGCCATGGATTACGCGCAGCTTGGGCGCAACATGTCGATCCAGGGAGGCTTGGTTACCAAGGCGGTCCGGCCGCTCTCCATGTGGAAGATGCAGCAGCGAACGGAGGGCGAAAACCCGCTGATCAAACAGCATCCCGACCTGTACCACCCGCCGGCCTATCCCGCGCTTTTGGCGGCGGGGTTCAAGTTGTTCGAGCTGGTTGGGGTCGATCCTTTTGCCATGCCGGAAGGAGGCCGTGGCGTCGCCATGCCGGCCGAGCAGTGGATTATTCTTCCGCTCAACCATCTGTTTTCCATCCTCACGGGGTGGCTCGTGTTTTCGCTGGGCAAGCGGCTCTTTTCGCGGGAGGTCGGTTTCCTCGGGATGACCATCTATTATCTAAGCGACTTGGTCTGGCAGGATTCCATCTCCGGTTTGAATGTGTCGATGGCCATCTTCTTCATGACCGCCGCGTTTCATGCGATGGTGGTGTCGATGTTGAACAAGCGAGACGGCCGATCCAAGTTTACGTGGATGGTTCCCTTCGTGCTCTCCATCGTTTGCGCGGCGATTGCATTTTTGACGCGCTACATCGCCTTGGCCATTGTGCCCGGCCTGTGCATTTTTGCGTGGCTCATGTGCGGCCGCTTCCGCGGGGGCACGCGATTTGTCGTGGTTTTCCTGCTGCTCTACACCCTTTTGATCGCCCCGTGGCTGGTGCGAAACTACCGCGTCAGCGGCAATCCCGTCGGGCTGGTCGCCTATTCGGCCTTGGCCGGGTCGCCCCGCTTCCCCGAAAACAGCATCGATCGCGAGTACGAAGCCTTTGAGAAAGAGTTCCTTCCGCAGGTGGGCTTCGGCACCATGACCACGGCGGTTAAGCAAAAGTGGATCCTGAACTATTCCGGTAAGAACAGCGCCGTTATTCCGGCCTTGGGGGGCGGCGTTCTGATGGCGATGTTCATCGTCACCTTCTTTTACCACTTTGTCCGGCCCCAGGTGAATTATCTGCGCTGGGGGCTAGGGATATCGCTCTTGCTGATGACGGTGCTGGCGGGCTTTTTCTCCGATTCCTCGATCCAGATGCTGCACGCCTTCTGGCCCTTCGTCGTTTTGTACGGATTGGCCTTCTTCTACATCCTGATCGATCGCCTCGACCTTGGGGTGCGCCTCTATAACCTCGGCCTGAAGTGCCTCGTCGTCGTGCTCGCGGTCCTTCCGCTCGGCCTGACGCTGATGCCGCCGCACGAAAACCATCCCTATCCGCCGTATCACGCGCCGATCATCGCGAAGGTCGGTCAGATGCTCGACGAGCGCGAGGTGATGTGTACCGACATGCCGTGGGCCACCGCCTGGTATGGGGATCGTGTGTCCCTGCTGTTGCCGAAGGACTTGGATAAGTTTTACGATATCAACGACAACAAGCAATACATCAGCGGGATGTATTTCACCACCATCACCAAAAACAAGCCGTTCGTGCGCGAACTGCTCGATGGTCCGGAAAAAAGCTGGTTGCCCGTCATGAGCGGCCGTCCGCCGCCCGACTTCCCGCTCAAGGAGGGCGTTGCGCTTAACCGCCAAGACCAGATCTTCCTGAGTGACCGCGACCGGTGGTCCGCTTCAAGTGCAACGGGCGCTGCTACTCAATAACCGGAGGCGAATCGCATGCGCATCGTATTCATGGGATCGGCCGGGCTGGCCGTGCCCGCTCTGCGCGCCGTGATGCGGAACGGTGCGGACGAGGTGGTGGGCGTCGTGTCGCAACCCGACCGGCCGGCCGGCCGGAAGCGTGTCCTGACCCCGTGCCCGCTCAAGGCCTTTGCCGAGGGCGAGGGGTTCGAGGTCATGACGCCCGAAAAGATCGGCGATCCCGACTCCGTCGCCGCGCTGGCCGCGTTAAAACCGGATCTCTTCATTGTCGTCGCCTATGGGCAGTACATTCCGCAGCGCGTCATTGGGCTGGCCCCGTTCGAGGCCATCAACGTCCACCCGTCGCTGCTTCCCAAATACCGCGGTTCCGCGCCGATCCAATGGGCGATCCTCAATGGGGACGCCGAAACGGGCGTCAGTATCATCTATCTCGCAAAGAAGATGGATGCGGGCGATATTCTTCGGCAGGAAACCTATCCGCTGGGTAGCGACGAAACCTCCGCCACCCTGCACGACAAGCTTTCCGTCCTTGGGGCCGAGTTGTTGCTGAAGGCCATCGACGACATCCGCAATGGAACCGTTGTCCGGACCGCGCAGGACGAATCGCTGGCCGTCGAAATCCGCAAGCTGTCCAAAGACGATGGCAAAATCGATTGGAGTCGGTCCGCCGAAGCTATCCGCAACCGTATTCGGGCGTTCGACCCTTGGCCGGGCAGTTTTTGCACGCTGCCGAATGGCGAGGTGCTAAAAATCTGGAAGGCGGAGCTGGAGGAGGGGGCGGGTAATCCCGGTCAGCTGCTTGATGACCGCCTGCTTGTTGCTGCGGGCCATGGTGCGTTGCGTTTGACCGAGGTCCAGCCTCTGGGGAAGAAGCGCATGCCTGCTACATCGTTCCTGAATGGCGCTCCGCTCGCCGGCGGTACGCATTTGGGCTGAACCGTAATCGATTCCCTCACGTCACGCCTCA